>CAZAVT010000098.1:0-11019 GCA_964488395.1 uncultured Burkholderiaceae bacterium
CGGTCCGAGCAGCCCGTTCAGCCCGGAAATCCGAATGAATCGGTGCGCATCAGCAGATCGCGGCTGCGCCGGATATGCTGGCGCAGCAGCCGGGCCGCGCGCGTCGCAGAGCCCGCCTCCATGGCCTCGAGCAAGGCGAGGTTCTCTCGTAGGACCTCAGCGGGCCGATTGGGGAAACGGCGCGCCAAAGACAAGCCCACCATGTGGATGCGCTCGTTGAGCCCCTCGAGCATCTGAGTCAAGAGCGCGTTGCCACTGGCCTGAGCGATCGAATGATGAAATCGCCGCGCCATCCGAATCGAATCGGTGGGCCGTCCCGCCTCGAGCGAGGCTGCGCTGTCCATGAGGAGTGCGCGCATCCGAGCCAGGTCAGTCACCGCCAGCTGGCGCATGGCTGCCGCGAGCGCGCGCAGCTCGAGCGCCTCGCGGACTTCAAACAAATCGGCAATGTCCTCGATCGACATGCCCTTAACCGTAAAACCCCACCCCCCCTCTCGGCTGACCAGGCCCTCCTGCTCGAGCCGCCCGAGGGCTTCTCGCACGGGAGTTCGGCTGAGGGCCATCGCCTGGGCAAGGTCCTGAGCCCGCAACCGGCAACTGACCGGAAAGCGCCGGTCGAGGATGCGGGTCTTGATATAGCGGTAGGCCCGCTCCTGGCTGCTACCACGGGGGTGAGGAGAATCGGTCTCGATCACGATCGTAAGACGGACAGATTGGATGCAAATTGAATGCAATTAGAGAGGTAATGTAATCGCTGGGGCCAGACCTGGCAAGGCCCGGCCCTCAGATCAGATCGGTTCAGCGCCGGTCGGCTTCGAGCTGGGCGAGGCGACCGGTACGCGCGGCAGCCAGTGCACGCGCAGCGTCCTCGGGCAGCAGCAGCCGCTCGCGCACCGCACGCGCAGTCGCGCGTTCGACGTCAGCCAGATAGGCCGAAGGCTCTGGATAACGCTCGCTCACTGACAGTCGCGGGTCACCGCTCGCCTGCCGCTGGGCGAGATTGGCAGCGAGCGGGAGCACCGCTCCCTGGAGCGGAAAAAGGACCCCTGCGCCATAGCCGCTCGCCCGCGGGTTCCAGCCGGTATAGGTGGCAAGTGGAACCTCGAGCGGGATCATGCGGATCCCGGACACGGATTGACCGTCACCGTCCGCGAGCGGCACGAAAACGGGATAACGTCCGAGGTCGCGCGGCGGCAGCACAGAGTGATCCGCATGAGTGGCGGGTGTGTGCAAGCCCGTGTAGGGCAAACCGGGAATGCTGACAGGCAGGGCTCGCCTCGCTTCGACCAACGTGCCGTGGGCCCGCTGCGGCACCCGACTCGCGGGCGGCGCCACTGAACGATCCACCCAGGCGTCGAGCGCCTGCAGCAGCGCTCTCATCGGCGGGCCAGCATGCATCGGATTGACCGGCAGGGCCATCGTTGGCTGCGCGCCCATCGATTCGCCAGGTGCGGCGAAATGGGGCGTACCCGCGATCATGTAGGCGCGGACGTTCTCCGGCAAGTCGATGTGGTTGCCCTCGGTATCGGTGACCAGCAGGGACGCACGCGAGGCCCACCACTCGTGCTCGCTGTCGGTCTGCATGACCTTCGGGCAGGTGGACGTGCGCAGACAGCGCGCGAGCAAGCCATCGGTGCGGCCACTCAGATGATCGGTCAGTACCGCATAAGTGAAGGGAAACGTGTCGATCATCCACGCGGGGTCCTGGGGATGACGCGAATTCCTGCTGGGCTGCCCGAATCGTTGGTTGGTGGCCATCCGCCGAGCGCCTGCGACGTGAGGCATCAATCCGTCAAAGACCCTGCGGCCCTGCAGATCTTCGTTGAAACCCAACCAAAGAAAATCCCGCAGGAAGCGACCCGACTGCGACACGCCGAATCCAAGACTGCGGGAGACGCGCAGCACGCCGTGGGCGGCGAGCGGATTGCGATCTGAGGCGTCGTAGCGCAGGAAGGTGGTCACATCGCGGACCGCGGCAAACCCGATGCCATAGACTGCCGGATCCTTGCCAACGAAGGTCACCTCATACAGCGCGCCGGCATCGAAACCCGCTGGTCGGTTGATCTCAATCGTCGAAGCGCCCGTCACTTTGATGGTCAGATCCGACGGCGTCTGGCGCGGCTGGGCCCAGTGGGCCCTGACGCTGACCCGGACCGTGGCCGGATCCGCGATCGCCTCACTCAAGGTGACGGTGACTGGATTGCGCCCATGATCGAATTGAAACTCGTTGCGCACCGGCCCTCTCACCCCGGCAACCCTGGGCACCGACAGCGCGAGCTGACCCGGTTGCGAATCGATATCGCCCTGCCAACCGATCCACGCCACGGTATAGCCGTGTCGCGCGAGAAAACCGATCCCGGCCTCATCGGCCTTGAGCAACTGGTTGGCAGCCGGCTGCGGATTGTCGTCGAACAATTGCGGCGCGAGCTTGCGACCCCGGTTGGGAACGTCGACCAGCAGGCTGCCATTGCCACGTGCGGGGTCGGCGGGATGGAGCAGCACCACGTCGGCCTGCGCCTGGACCTTGCCCGCAGCATTGCGGGGCGCGAGGTCGAGATCGGCAATCACCGCATGACGCGGCTCGGCGGGATCGAGCTCCAGGGTCGCCTTGCCGCGCAGCAGCACATAGGCGCCGACCTCGCCAAAGCTGCGCCCTCCAAAGGCTGGCTGCCGTTCGATCACCTCGAAGCGGCTGACCTGGGCCTGCGCGGGCAAACTTGCGAACACGGCCACGCCACAGGCGAGGAGCCGCGCGGCGAGCGCCGTGCGCTGATGGCGGGACCGACAGCAGCCGTCGCCGGAGCCCCGAAAATCAAGCATCATCTTCATCATCAAGCCTCCCTCACTCCAGCCGAACACCGGCATCACGAATGATTGCCTGCAGGCGCGGCACGTCACGCCGGTAGAACGCCTCAAACGCCTCAAGCGGCATGTAAAGCGGCTCGAAACCGCCGCGCGTGAGCGCCTCCGACACATCGGGCGCCTTGAGGATTTCACCGAGCGTCTCGCTCCAGCGCATCAGCGCGGCGCGGGGCGTACCGGCTGGGGCAAACAGCGAGGTGCTGGTATTGAGACCCGGGTCATCGATCCCGCTCTCGCTGAACGTGGGAACGTCCGGGATCCTCGGGTCGCGCGAATCGCCCGCGATCGCAAGCAGACGCAGCTTGCCGGCACGATGAAAGCTCGCGAGGCTGCCGTAGGTTCCAGCCATGAACTCAACCTGACCGCCGACCAGATCGGTGATCGCGGGACTCGCACCCTTGTAGGGAACGTGCGCCGCGTTGAGTGCATATCGGCGACTGAGAAAATCGCCGATCAGATGCGAGCTGGATCCCTGCCCGACCGAAGCGTAGGCCATCGGCCGCTGACGCGCCGCCTCGATCAGCTCGCGCACCGAGCTCCAGGGCGCCGACGCGGCCACGGCAAGCACATTGCGCGTCGTCGCCAGCATGGCGACTGGCTGGATGTCCCGGATCACGTCGAACTTGGCGTGGGGAAACAAGGCCGAGTTCATCCCATGGGTCTGCGTGTTGCCCATGGTGAGCGTATAGCCATCGGCGGGCGCCCGCGCGCCCTCAGCGCTGCCGATCGTGCCCGAGGCGCCGGGGCGGTTGTCGACGACGACCGCCACACCCCAGAGCGCCGATACGCGGCTCGCCACCAGGCGCGCCACGATATCGGTCGACCCGCCCGGAGGAAACGGCACGATGATCCGTACGGTCGTCGCGGGATACGCGGGCTGAGCCAGCACGGTCCGGTGCGAGCCCATGAGCAAGGCCAATACGAGCGGAAACAGGAACAGGGCGCTGCGCAGCATCGATCACCTCCGGTCAACTGGGGCGAGCTTAACGGCAGCGCAGAAAAACGGCCAGCACGCGGCGCGAGCGACTCAGCGGGGCGGCAGCAACGCA
Organism: uncultured Burkholderiaceae bacterium; assembly: GCA_964488395.1. Classification (GTDB taxonomy): domain Bacteria; phylum Pseudomonadota; class Gammaproteobacteria; order Burkholderiales; family Burkholderiaceae_E; genus SYIM01. Next base: position 3,912 of record CAZAVT010000098.1, read on the forward strand.
GCAGGCATCAGGCGCTGCAACCAGGCCGAGGGTTGAGCCCCCAAACGCTGCCCGAGGCTCCAGAGCGCACAGGGGTTTGAGGCGAGCAGGGGCTGCTCGATCGCAGCCGCCGCCTCGGCGATCGCCTCGATGGTCCTCATCCCCGTCCCGCTCAGGATGACGGCGCCCTGCGGATGGATCTGGGTCGAACGGATCGCGCCGAGGACCTGCGCGGGCGTGACGGTATACGCCACCAGCTGATCCGAGAGCGCACTCACGCTGTGCATCGAAAACCCCGCGCCGCGCCAATAGTCGCAGGCCAGCTGAGTGATGTTGTCCGGGTAGGGCGAGATGAGGGTCAGGTGTTCCACACCCAGGGCCTGCAGCGCTCGGGCGATCGCCAGGCTCGCGGTTTCAACCGGCACCCCGGCGCGATCCGAGAGGCGAGCACACAGCGCGAGATCGCCCTGATGACCCAGCCGATACTGCGGACCGGTCATCGCAACCGAGAGGGCATCGAGCTTGAGGCTGCCGAAGCCCGACAAGCTGGGCTCATAGGCCGCGACATAGGCGCGATTGCGCGCGTCCAGATCGCCCGGCAGAACGGGCAGACGCATGGCGTGCAGGGCGGCACCCGGCGGCAGGAGCGCGGGATACTCCAATTCGACCGTGGGATTGGCGGGCGGCACCAGCACACCGATCCGGTAGTCAGGGCGGGCAATCGGCGTCAGCGCCTCAGTCAATCGGGTCGTCATGGTTCTTTGTCTCCGTTAGCGGGCAATCGTCCTGCCGGTTCGGTCGATCCTCAATCGATTCGAACCATGTCCAGCATGGCCGATTCGCCAAGATATTGGCGAGCCAGATCCGGCTCGTCGATCAGGCTTCGCACCCGTTCCAGCCAGGTGCCCTGGGCCGACACCATGCCGTCGGTGCGCGGCAAGAGCCGCTCACGAATGATTCGCTGACGATCCTCGGCCATCGCCGCGAGCGGGGCCAGATTGCCGTCGGCGAGCACGTCAAGGAGGACCCTTGCAAACGACCAGGCATCATGGATCCCGCAGTTCATATTCATGCCGCCCCGGGTGTTGGTGACGTGCGCACTGTCGCCCGCGAGCAGCACCCTGCCCTGCAGCAGCCGGCTGGCAACGAACCGTCCTGCCCGGTAGCAATCGGTGCCGAGCACGCCCGGAATGGCGACGAGACCCGGGACCAGCGCGGCAAGCTTCGGGTTGTACCAGCTTGGCTCGCTGCAGGTCGCCTCGTCGACACCAGCCGGCACCCGCAGGATGACGCGCCAGCAATCAGGCATCTTGAGAAAGCTCGCCGACTCCGGATCCTGAACGAGATAGGTGAGCGGCGCGAGACCGGGCAGGGCTGACTCGATCGCACGGTCGGTGCGCACGCGAAGGGCCATGCCGGGGTACTGCTGCCCTTCGAAACCGATGCCCAGGCATTCGCGCACCCTGCTTCGTGCGCCATCGCAGCCCATGAGAAAGGACGACGCAAGCTGATACTCGCCATCCGCCGTTCGCACCTGGATGACGACTTGATCCCCGCGCTGAGTCAGGCCGATGAGCTCGTGACCGAAGTGCAAGCGCACACTCGGCAGGCGTTCGAGCTCGATGCGCATCAGCTGGGTCAGTCGCGACTGCTCGAAGTGCATCCGGAACGGCTTGTCGATCAGCCCGTCGAGGAGGTCGTACCGCAACTCGCCGATCACGTCGCCGGGGATGCGGAACTGCACACGATCGACGCGTTCGGCCAGCGGCTGCATCGCGGCGAAGACGCCGAGTCGATCCAGGATGGAGAGCGTCGGCGGATGAAACGTCGATGCGCGCGAGGCCTGATTGGGCTCACCGCGCCGCTCGAAGACATCCACCTGGACACCCGCCCTGGCGAGGACGAGCGCCGCACTGAGGCCAACCGGTCCGGCTCCGGCGATCGCAACCGTGGTGTCTGAGGGGATCATCGAAGGACGTGCTCGCGCTGAGAGATCCTGAAAAAAAAACCGACCTCTCGTGAAGGCCGGTTTTGCGGTGTGACTCGTTGATCCGAACGAGAAACGATTGGTCGGGGTGGCGGGATTCGAACTCGCGACCCCTTGCACCCCATGCAAGTGCGCTACCAGGCTGCGCTACACCCCGAAGCCCTCGATTGTATCAGAGGCGCGAATCACTGGCTCAGCGCAGTCGCTTATCGAGGAGGCGCAAGACCGATTCAAGTTCGGCGCGCACCCGAGCCAATCGGTCGGCAACGTCAGGGGGAAGCGCCACCGGCTCGAAGGGCAGTTCCTGTTGAAACTCGGTCGGCTCGATCCCGGCACGGAGCTGCGTCGCGGCCGCAGGCACCGGGGAGGGATCGTTCTCGCTGTTCCCGCGGGCCGGGGGACGCGAACGGCTAGCGGGCGCAGGGCTCGCGGCAGCGGCGAGCGCCGCTGCCTGCGCTGCATCGGCAGCCATGCCATCGGCCAGCGCCTCCGAGGGCCAGGACTCTCCAGCCGCAGCGCTCGATCGGGCCCTGCCGAGACTGCCCGCCGCATCGCCAAGACGATTGCGCGCCCCGTTGATCGTGAAGCCCTCCTCGTAAAGGAGTTGACGGATCCTGCGAACCAACAGCACCTCATGATGCTGGTAGTAGCGCCGGTTGCCGCGTCGCTTCATCGGGCGCAGCTGGGTGAACTCCTGCTCCCAGTAGCGCAGCACATGGGGCTTCACCCCGCAGAGCTCACTCACCTCACCGATCGTGAAATAGCGCTTGGCCGGGATCGGCGGCAAGGCTGCGACGGGAGAATCGTGACGCGCACTCATCGGACTCAGCCCGGATCGGCAGCCAGATCGATCTGCGCTTTCAGCTTGTGACTGGCATGAAAGGTCACCACCCGGCGCGCCGAGATCGGGATCGCCTCACCCGTCTTGGGATTGCGGCCCGGGCGTTGGGGTTTATCGCGCAGCTGGAAGTTGCCAAAGCCCGACAGCTTCACCGATTGGCCGTTGACCAGGGCGTCGCGGATCTCGTCGAAGAACGACTCGACCATGTCCTTGGCTTCGCGCTTGTTGAGCCCGACCTTTTCGTAGAGAGCCTCTGCGAGTTCGGCCTTGGTGAGAGTGAAATCACGGGCGACCTGCGACGTCCCCGACTCCACGGAGTGACCGTCTTGCACCGGCTGGCTGATGTTCGGATTCATGAGAAACAGAGGTCCGGCTGTAAACGGAGATCAGCCCGCACGACGCAGGCGCGCGCCCAGCGAGCGCTCGAGATGGGCGAGCACGGCCTGGACGGCCTGCTGCGCCTCGGCATCACTCAGGGTCCTTTCAGTATCTTGCATGCGGAGTCGGAAGGCAAGGCTCTTTTCCTTATTTTCCAAGCCCTTACCGCGATACTCATCGAACAGCGACACCTGCTGAACCAGTGCCGCCTCAGGCAGCGATGCACAGGCTGCCCGGATTTCGTCCAAGACTCGAGCGGCCTCGATCTCGACGGGCAAGACCAGCGCGATGTCCCGCAGGACCGGCGGAAAACGCGACGGCTCAACATGCCTGGGCAGGGCGCGCTCCAGAAGCACCGCCAGCTCGAGTTCGAAGAGCACTGGTGGGCTCGGCAATTCGAGGGCCTGCTGAAGCGCCGGATGCAGCTCGCCGATCCAACCGACCGGCCGGCCCTCGTGCTCGATGCTGGCACTGCGCCCCGGGTGCAGTGCCGGATGCACCTGCGTCCGAAACGTCAGCGATGGCGCGCCAGGCAGGGCTTCGAGGTCCCCTTTGAGGTCGAAGAAATCCACCCGCCGTTCCGGGCTCGCCCACTGCTCGTCGACCACCGGCCCGAAGGCAAGCGCCGCAAGTCGGCGAGGCTGCGCAATGCCGGCAACCTCGAGCGGGCCAGCCTCGACCGTTGGGTCGGCCCGGAAAACCCGTCCCAGCTCGAAGAGCCTGACGCGCGTCGCCTTGCGCCTGAGATTGGCTCGCAGCGACTCGATCAGCCCGGCCCAGAGCGTCGTTCGCATCACGTTCATCGGGGCGGCGATTGGGTTAAGAAGCGGCAGCGCAGGCACTGTCGAGAGCTGCGCATCGAGGGTCGACTCGACGAAGCTGTAACTGATGATTTCCTGGTAGTCCCTGGCAGCCATGGCACGACGGATCTCGATGGGCTGCCGCTCGGCTTCCGGCTGCGGCCGCATTGGCGCAGGCGCGAGCGGCGGGCGGATCGGCAGGCGCTCGAAGCCCCAGAGCCGCGCCACCTCCTCGATCAGGTCCTCCTCAAGCTGCGGCGCGAGGCCCAGACGGTCCAGAAGCGCCACCATCTCTTGCGCCTCGATCGGCGCTCCGATGATCTGGCGGGCCCGGGCCACCCGCAAGCGCACCGGCTCGCGCGCCGGCAGGGCCAGCACCTGATCATCAACCGGACCTGCATGCCCACCGCAGATCTCGAGAATCAGGCGGCTGAGGTACTCGATATGGGCCACGGTCGTCGATGGATCAACGCCCCGCTCAAATCGCGAGCCCGCCTCGGTTGCGAAGTTGTAGCGCCTCGCCCGGCCGGCGATGGCCGCGGGCCACCAGAAGGCGGCCTCCAGGTAGACGTCGGTCGTATCGTCAGAGACCGCGGTCGACTGCCCACCCATCACCCCTGCCAGGCTTTCGACCTGGCCTGCCTGATCGGCGATCACGCCGACATCGGGCGCGAGGCTCACCGTCTGGCCGTTCAGCAATTCGAGGGTTTCGCCCTCGCGTGCCCAGCGCACCACCAGCCCGCCCTTGATCTTCGCAAGATCGAAGACATGCGATGGCCGGCCCAACTCGAGCATCACATAGTTCGAAAGATCGACTAGCGCGGAAATACTCCGCTGCCCGGCGCGCTCGAGCCGTCGCTTCATCCACTCGGGCGTCGCGGCCCGCGCGTTGACCCCGCGGATGATCCGACCGGAGAAGCGGCCGCAGAGATCAGCCGCTTCAACTCGTACCGGTAGCTTGTCGCCGATCGAGACCGCAACCGCAGGCCAGTCGAGGGCCGCGAGCCTCCCGCCCGAGAGCGCCGAGAGTTCGCGGGCGACGCCTTGAATGCTCATGCAGTGGGCGAGGTTGGGCGTGAGCTTGAGGAGCCAGACCGTCTCGTCGAGCTCCAGCACCTCGCGCAGCGGCTGACCGACCGGCGCATCCGGCGCGAGCACCATCAGGCCGGAATGATCATCGGAAAGCCCCAATTCGCGGGCCGAGCACAGCATGCCGGCGCTCTCGACGCCGCGCATGCGGGTCGCCTTGATCTTGAGTCCACCCGGCAACTCCGCGCCTGGCAGGGCGCATGGCACGCGCTGCCCGGCCGCGACGTTGGGTGCCCCACAGACGATCGTCGCGAGCCCCTGCCCCGTATCGACCTCGCAGACCTTGAGCTTGTCGGCGTTGGGATGCTGCTGCAGGCTGCGCACCTGCGCGACCACCACACCGGTGAATGGCGGCGCTGCGGGCAGGCTTTCCTCGACTTCGAGACCGGCCATGGTCAGCCGGTCGGCAATCTGCTGGGCCGTCCAGTCGGTCGTCACAAACTGGCGCAGCCAACGCTCGGGGACTCGCATCGGGACAATCCTCGTCAGCGATTGAACTGCTGCAGGAAGCGCAGGTCGTTTTCGTAAAAGAGCCGCAGATCGCCTATGCCATAGCGCAGCATCGCCAGCCGCTCGATCCCCGAGCCGAAGGCAAAGCCGACGTAGCGCTCGGGATCGAGACCGAAGTTGCGCACCACATTGGGATGCACCTGCCCGGAGCCGCTCACCTCCAGCCAACGGCCGGCGAGCGGACCATCCGGGAAACGGATGTCGATTTCGGCAGAGGGCTCGGTGAACGGGAAATAGGACGGCCTGAATCGCACATCGAGCCGATCGCTCTCGAAGAATCGGCGCAGGAAGTCGGTGTAGACACTCTTCAGGTCGGCAAAGCTCACCTGTTCGTCGATCCACAAGCCTTCGAACTGGTGAAACATGGGTGAGTGGGTCGCATCGCTGTCGACCCGATAGGTCTTGCCCGGCGCGATCACGCGGATCGGCGGCTCGTGCATGCGGGCATAGCGCACCTGGACCGGGCTGGTGTGCGTGCGCAGCAGCAGGCCCCCTTCGACATAGAAGGTGTCGTGCATCGACCGGGCCGGGTGATTCGCGGGCGTGTTGAGCGCGGTGAAATTGAAGAAATCCTCTTCGATCTCCGGCCCATCGGCCACATCGAAACCGACCGAGCGAAAAATTGCCTCGATGCGCGCGATCGTGAGGGTCAGCGGATGCAGCCCACCCCGGCCCAGCCCGCGCCCGGGCAGCGTCACATCGATCGCTTCCTCGCGCAAACGGGCATCGAGCTCGGCCTGTGCGAGCGCCGCCTCGCGCTCATTGATCAGCTGCTCGATCGCCTGCTTGACCTCGTTCAGCGATCGGCCGGCCGCAGCGCGGGCCTGCGGATCGAGCCGGCCCAGCGACTTCATGAGCGCGGTCAGCGCGCCGTCTCGGCCCAGAAACCGGGCCTTGGCGTTGGCCAGTTGCGGAGCATCAGTGGCGGCGGCAATCGCCGTTCGGGCGTCGGCCTGCAGTTCGCCCAGCGCCGTCTCGTCCATTGCGGATTCCGTAAGCGTACAAAGCCATCAAGGGAACGGGGCCCGAGGGCCCCGTCACTGGTCAGCAGCGGGTCTCCGAAGCCGGACACCCGCCTCAGCGGATCGGGCCGGGGCCAAGGCTGCGCCCCCTGCCCGCCGCAGCGGATCGATCAATGCGCGAGCGTTGCCTTGACCTGCTCGACAACCGCCTTGAACGCCGGCTTGTCGTTCACCGCCAGCTCGGCGAGGACCTTGCGGTCGAGCGCGATCGAAGCCCGCTGCAGGCCGTTGATGAAACGGCTGTAGCTGATCCCGTGCTCACGCGCTGCGGCGTTGATCCGCGTGATCCAGAGAGCGCGGAACACGCGCTTCTTGGTCCGACGATCGCGGTAGGCATACTGACCGGCCCGCATGACCGCCTGCTTGGCGATGCGATAGACATTGCCGCGCCGACCGCGGTAACCCTTGGCAAGTGCCAGGATCTTCTTGTGACGCGCGCGCGCCGTGACTCCACGTTTGACTCGGGGCATCGCGCTCTCCTCAGGCGTAAGGCAGCATGGCT
>CAZAVT010000099.1:0-870 GCA_964488395.1 uncultured Burkholderiaceae bacterium
AGAACTCCGCCACGAAGCGGTCAAATGTACCCTGTTCAATGGCATCGCGCAAACGCTCAACCCGCAGCAAATCGTTGAGCTCCAGACGCAGTTCTCAGAGCACGTCCCGCACCTATTCACCAATGCACCCGAGGCTGGGGTCAACGCCGCCAACTGGCCAGCCCTTGAACTACACCCAACATTCCTGCAGACCTTGAGCGATCAGGCGAGTTCGTTAGGCATATCGGTTGACCGCCCGCGCGACTTTGCGTATTTCTTGTTCACGCACTCGGCCGTCTTGACCCGTCTGAGTTCAGAAAAGGTGTTTGGTGACGGTTATACCTCCATTACACCGATGCGCATGCTGGGCTATGCGTTGTTCAAGCAGGCCCTCCGCGTTGATCCCAGGTTTCTCCCGCAGTCGACCGTGAAGGACATGGAGGATCGCTTCCTGAAGCGAAACAACGCCTTTGAGTGTGCAGAGATCCTCAGCCGCAGCCAGTTGAAGTCGCTGCGGCAAATCGACTCCAATACCTTCGAGTTACTGACGCCCGGCGTGTTCAAGGCAGCTGCAGCATGAGGGCCGCCGCACTGTGTCAACACCCTCGGAGTCCTGGCCCAAAAAGCTCATAAATGGTGTACGTACGCCTGCAGCGTCCGAGTTTAGCCCCACACCGGTACCGCATTGACTCGACTGGTCTCTGCGGCGTACTCGATGACCTTGGCGATGGGGTTAAAGTCCCGGCCGTTGCGAGCGTTGAGGTTCGTCACGCCCGATTGCTCCTCATTGCTCGAGCCATCGTGTCCGTGCAGTTGGCGAAACCCTTCGATGCCGTCAAATCCAAGTGCTTTGGGCGTCATCAGCCGATCGTGTGGCCGGAAGTCGGTCGA
>CAZAVT010000099.1:880-1555 GCA_964488395.1 uncultured Burkholderiaceae bacterium
ATAGAACTGGTACAGATCACGGTTTGAGATGTAGGTCTTGAATGAGTCATTCATCCAGGTCGCCAGATCCTCTGGGGATTGGACCTTGATTCGCAGCGAGTCCTGAGCATCAGAGCCGTCTTGCAGCTTGCCGTCACCCTTCTTTTGCTTCCCAAGCGACACGTAAGTCGAGAGCCCTGTCTGGAATCGGCCGGGTCGGTCCCCCGCCGCCACGCCATTATGGGTGGTGAGGACCCCCCCGCTGTAGTCGGCCGCTTGAAAGCAGTTCAGGAGCAGCTGCCGGAATGGTTCGAAGGCCAGCTTGTGCAGGGCTTTGCCGCCCCAGCTGACGCTGCCGTAATTGGGGTCCTGCGGCACGATCGCAAAGGTATCGTGGTTGCCCGCAATAAACCGCACCCCTGTATCGACGCGTGAGCCCGTGGCATTCGTGTCGGACCATCCGCTCAGCTTGTGGATCAGCAGGCTCATCGCGTCCTGGTTGTTGGTGAAACGATCCGACAGGATATCGCCCAGAAAAATGCAGGCGGGTTTCCCTGCCTGGGGCTTTGGCACGATCTCGATCGACTCGGCGATGTCCTGCAGGGCGCTCGCGACCGCGGGGTCGCTTTGATAGCCAGCCAAATCGGCATCGGTATCCATCCCATATTCCCGACCCAGCACCAAGGCGAGTTGCGG
>CAZAVT010000099.1:1565-11013 GCA_964488395.1 uncultured Burkholderiaceae bacterium
CGGCATCTTGGCCTCGGGCAGCCTCGCCACGCCGCTCGCGATGGCGTGCAAGACCATGCGACCCATGCTCCCATCCGCATCGCCCATCGCGAAGGTGCGCGGCGCCTCGGGTGCTGTCACCGCTCCTGGTGGGTTATTTTCGGATCGTCCGGGGAACATCAAGCCGCTAAAAAACGTAAAGGCTCGGCTTTCCATATGGGGCAGCAGCGCCTTGAACTGGGCGAGCGCTGTCGCCCCGATCGGGCTGTCGCCCTTCATGGCCTCGAGCGTTTCCGCTGTGATGGCTTGCTCAAGCCCTTGCAGGTCCAGTCGGCCGGTCTCTGCCCGGTTTGGCGCTAGCCCGGCCTGGCTGCTGTCGTCGAGCTCGGCTTTGCGCTCCAGCAGGTTGATCATCTTCACAAAACTGCGCGAGCCGATGGCGCCGCCGGTCTTGCCGAGGTAGCGATCGAGCGCCCGATCGACTTCCTTCATCCGATTGCCATCGGCGAATCGATCCCCGTAGGCGGAGTGAATCAACTGGCGAATGTTCTCGCTCGCCCGCGCCTTGTTGCCCCCGGTGAACCAGCCGCCGACCTTGATGTTTTCCGGGCCGGCCATCCGCAGGTAGCCAGAGCGAACTTGCCCGTGGTTAACCAGGTTAGCCCTGATCTGGAGAAGCTGCGCTCGTGCATCGCTAGCTCCCATCGGTTGGGGCGAGGACTGCAGCGCGATGCGACCAACAATGGTGTTCACCGGATCGACCTTCGAAGGGGATGGTGAGAGCGACGCTCTGCAACGTCGAGTCGCACGAGCGCCGAATCGATCAGCTGAAATGCTACACCGGGCGACCCGGCCAGCCGGCAAGATCGGCCACTGGGCCGAGGAATGTGCTGGGCGGGGCGAGTGTCAGCCTCCCGCTTGAATGCCCGGCTCCGATAGAATCCACGCCTTTCCCGGCAAAAAGCCGCGTCGCGCAGCGAGTGGCCGGTCAGCCCCACCCTTGCGATCGATCCGACCCATTATGCTGCTCTACGCCTGTACGATCTTTCTCAGCGCCTTCGTGCTCTTCCTGGTCCAGCCGATCATGGCCAAGCAAATCCTGCCCTGGTTCGGCGGGTCCGCCGCGGTGTGGACCACCTGCATGGTGTTTTTTCAGGTGGTGTTGCTGGTGGGCTACGCCTACTCCGACGCGAGTATCCGCTGGCTCAAGCCGCGCGCTCAGGCGTGGCTGCATATTGCGCTACTGGTGGCCAGCCTTGCCGTGCTACCCATCGTCCCGGGCGTCGGGTGGAAGCCCGCTGGGGACGAGGACCCCACGGGTTTGATCCTGGGGTTGCTGATCGCCACCATCGGTCTCCCGTACTTTTTGCTGTCCACCACCGGCCCGCTCGTGCAGGCCTGGTTCGCACGGAGCTTTCCGGCCGGTACCGTCTACCGACTTTTCGCGTTGTCCAACTTTGCCTCGCTGCTCGCGCTGATCGGCTATCCCTTTCTGGTCGAGCCCTGGATCAGCACCCGTCTACAAAGCTGGATCTGGAGCCTGGCCTACGCTGTCTTTGTGGTGCTCTGCTCGGCGGCAGCGCTTTATTCACTGAAAGGCGGGAACGGAGCCGTCGGGCCTCGCGCACCAGGGACCGATGGCCAGCCTCTGAGCATGGCGCCGGAGTCACCGCCTCCGCGGTGGGTCGATCTCTTCATCTGGCTGCTGCTCTCTGCGCTGGGCTCTGGCTTGTTGCTCGCGATCTCCAACCACATCACGCAGAACATCGCCTCGGTACCGTTTCTCTGGCTCCTGCCGCTGACGCTCTACCTCCTCACCTTCATCCTGTGCTTCGAAGGAAGCGGCTGGTACTCGCGCAAGACCTTTCTCGGGCCCCTGGCGATCTTGCTGATCGCGATGGCCTGGGGTCTGCATGCCGACGGGGCCGTGCTGGCCGTGACCCTGGAGATACCGCTTTACTCGGCGGGCCTCTTTGTGTGCTGCATGTTCCTGCATGGCGAGCTCGCCCGGATGCGCCCTGAACCGCTCTACCTGACCCGGTTCTATCTGATGGTCGCCCGGGGGGGGGCCGTCGGGGGGCTGTTGGTCGGGATGATCGCGCCTCGTGTGTTTCAGGGTTACTGGGAAATCGGGATCGGTCTGCTTGCGACCGCGCTCGCAGCGGTCTGGGTGCTTCGCGACCTGGGCCGCGTCGCCCGTATTGCGACCGTGATCGTGACGCTCGTCTGTGGCAAGTTTGTCTATGACTACGTGTCCTCCGGTACTGAGGACATGCTGCACCGCAGCCGCAATTTTTACGGGGTGGTGTCGGTGCGGGATTCTGGCCCGGCATCTGAGCTCGATGCCACGCGTAATCTCACGCATGGACAAATCCTGCATGGACGGCAGTATCTGAACACAGCCCGCCGTTCTGAACCAACCACTTACTATGGGCCCGACAGCGGGATTGGTCTTGCACTTCAGATTCGTGCCGAGAGCGGTCCTGCGAGGGTAGGGGTCATCGGTCTGGGAACCGGGACGCTTGCGACCTGGGGGCGGCCAGGCGATCTGCATCGCTACTACGAAATTGATCCTGGGGTGATTCAGGTGGCCCGCGAGCAGTTCAGTTACCTGCGAGATAGCCGCGCGCGGATCGAGACGGTCCTGGGTGACGCGCGATTGCAGCTCGAGAGGGAGAAGCCCCAGGCCTTCGACGTGCTGGCAGTGGATGCGTTTTCCAGCGATTCGATTCCGGTCCATCTGGTGACCCGCGAGGCGCTTGCCATCTACCTGAAGCACATCAGCGAGCGCGGGATCATCGCGTTTCATGTGACCAATCGCTTCCTGGACCTGCCTCCGGTCGTTGCCGATCTTGCCCGCGAGGCGGGCTTGCACGCGCTCATGGTGTCGCACCAGCCAGGGGCGGCCGAGGGCAAAGCCATCAATCGTTCCATCTGGATGCTGCTGAGCCGTGACCCAGGTCTGGCGGACCACCCCCTGCTGAAGGGCCGGGTGCAGCCGGTCAAACCGATCGCGGGTTTACGGACCTGGACGGACGACTTCAGTAGTCTGTTCCAGATCCTGAAATAGCCACCGGCCGGCTCGTCGAGCGATGGGTCATGTCATGAGGGAAGCATGCCGATGCGCATTGGACTGATCGGTTTTGGCGAAGTGGGACGCATCATGGGGGCGGGCCTGCGCGCCCGAGCGAGTGCCATGATTGCCTGGGATCGGCTGCTCGGTCGGCTAGGCAGTCCCGCGATGATGTTGGAGGTCGCCCAGGCACACGACATCGGCCTGGTCGATGGACCGCAGTCGCTGTGTGCGAGCTCGGATCTGATCATTTCCGCGGTCACTGCATCGAATACGCTGAGCGTGGCACAGACGATTGCCGATTCAATCCGGCCGGGTTGCTGGTTCCTCGATCTCAACTCCGCCTCGCCCGGTACCAAGGCACGCGCGGGGGCGTTGATCCATGCGGCCCAGGGCCGGTATGTCGAGGCCGGGGTGATGACGTCTGTGCCGCCCTACGGGATCGCCGTGCCGATGCTGCTGGGCGGGCCCCATGCCGCTGAGCTCGCGCCGACCCTGACCGAGTGGGGGATGAATGTAGCGCTCGCCAGCGATCGGATCGGTGTTGCCTCGGCAACCAAGATGTGCCGAAGCGTCATGATCAAGGGGCTCGAAGCCTTGGTCATCGAGAGCTACGCGACCGCCCGCCACTACGGGGTTGAGGACCCGATGATCGCAACCTTGCAGGAAACCTTCCCAGGCATCGATTGGACTCGACAGGGGGAGTACTTCTTCAGCCGGGTCGCGCAGCACGGTCGTCGGCGGGCAGAAGAGATGCGCGAGGCGGCTCAAACGGTGCGGGAAGCCGGATTCGAACCGTTCATGGCCTCGGCGATCGCAGGCAAGCACGATTGGATGGCGCAGGCCGCCGAGGCCGGACAGTTCTCGAAGTGGGGCGTGGGTCGGGGGTGGCAGGCTTACGCCGACCAACTGCTGGGCCAACGGAGGGAGGCGGCCAATGACGATTGAAGGCGCAGGGCCCCGATCGATACACCGGCGGCAGTTTCTTCACCGGTCGGCGCTCGGCCCCCTCGTTGGGTTGGCAGCCTGCTCGTCGACCAACTATGGCGATGAGCAGTACCGGCTCGTCATGGCCACACCTGGCAAGGACGTGATGTGGGTCCCGACCCGTGAGGAGGTTGCCGTAGCGATGCTCGAGGCGGCGCGGGTCGATTCTCGCGATCGTGTCTATGACTTGGGCTCCGGGGACGGCATCCTGCCGATCACGGCTGCACGCCGGTTTGGCGCGCGTGCGGTCGGGATTGAATACAACCCGGATCTGGTTGCGCTGTCGCAGCGTCATGCGGTCCGTGCCGGCGTGACCGATCGTGTCACGCTTCGTCAAGGCGATATCTTTGTTGAGGATTTCTCGGAAGCGACCGTTGTCACGCTGTATTTGGGGGAGCAGCTGAATCTGCGGCTTGAGCCCCGCTTGCGGGCCCTGAAGCCTGGTACCCGGATCGTTTCCAATACGTTTAATCTCGGCGCCTGGCTGCCGGACCGTACGCTGACGTTGGCCGATGGCGGACGCGCTTTCCTTTGGATTGTCCCCGCCTCCATCGAGGGACGATGGCGCTTCGAGGGACTCGCAGGGCAGGCCGAGCGCCTGCTGAGTCTGTCGCAGCGGGCGCAGTTCTTCGATCTACGCGCGGGTGGGTTGATGACCCCCTCACTGGGCGAAGGTCGACTGGATGGGGCCAACGCCGAGTTCGAGTTGTCCGGGATTCGCAGCAGGGCCCTCAGGGTGAGCGGGCGCTTCGATGGGGATCGATTCGAAGGGCAGATCGTCGGCGAACCCGGCGCTCGGGTGACAGGAAGCCGCTTGCGCTGAGTCTCGCGCTTGCTCGGCTGGAGCGGCCGCTCAGAGCAGCCGCTCGAGTACCGGCCAGACCCGCTCGAGCATCAGGGGCTGCGCGCTTTCGTTAGGATGGATGCGGTCGGGCTGAAAGTACTCGAGCCGCTCGCCGATGTCCTCGAGAAAAAAGGGCACGAGGGCGGAGTCGGTTTCCCGGGCCACCTGAGCGAACGATCGGGCAAAGTCGTCGGCGTAGGCTTTCCCGTAGTTGGGAGGCATCTGCATGCCGAGGAGCAGCACGCGCGCGCCGGCCTCTCGCGAGCGTCGAGCAAGCGTCATCAGATTGGCTGTGGTGCTCGCCAGATCCAGTCCACGCAGTGCGTCGTTGCCTCCGAGCTCGATGATCACGACAACGGGTCGCTGGCGGCGCAGCAGCCCTTCAATCCGGCTGACTCCGCCCGCGGTCGTGTCACCGCTGATGCTGGCATTGACGACCCGATGATTGCGGCCCCGCTCGCCCAGGCGTCGCTCCAGAAGGCTGACCCAGCCGGTGCCGCGGGCGAGACCGTATTCGGCCGATAGGCTGTCGCCCAGTACCAGCAGAACCGGCCGCTGATCGGCGGGGCTCGCCGTTCGCGAGCCCGGTGCGGGTGATGCCCCGGGTAGGACCGGGGTCTGCGCTTGAGCCGGCATTACACTCGAGACTCCCGCTAAAGCGATCGCCACCATCCAATGGCGCCGGCGTCGCACCGTCGGGACAGTCATTGAAGGCATTTGTGTCAGGAACCCATTCATGTCCGCCATTATCGTCGAGGCGCTCAGCCAAAAGGTCAGGGATGCCCAAGGTTGGCTGACCATTTTGGATCGGGTCAGTTTCCGTATCGAAGCAGGCGAGACAGCCGCCATCGTTGGCGCGTCCGGCTCAGGGAAATCGACCCTGCTGGGTTTGCTGGCTGGGCTTGATCGTCCCAGTAGCGGCTCCATCGAGATCCTGGGCCAGTCGCTTGACTCGCTTGACGAGGAGATGAGAGCGGCCTGGCGCGCTCGTCATCTGGGGTTTGTGTTCCAATCCTTCCAGCTGCTGCCCCAGATGACCGCGCTCGAAAACGTGATGCTGCCGCTCGAGTTGGCGGGTCGACGAGATGCGCCGAGCGTCGCTCGCCACCTACTCGAGCGAGTGGGTCTCGTAGACAGGGTCAATCATTATCCCCGCACGCTGTCGGGTGGGGAGCAGCAGCGTGTCGCACTCGCCCGGGCGTTTGCACCGAAGCCCGCGCTGTTGTTCGCCGATGAGCCCACCGGTAGCCTGGATGCTGCGACGGGTGAGCGGGTCGCGGATCTGATGTTCGAACTTCACCGCGAGTTGGGCTCGACCTTGGTGCTCGTGACTCACGACGAGGCGCTCGCCTCCCGGTGTGGCGTTCGCCTGAGGTTGCAAGCTGGGCGTCTGGAGAGTGTTGTCCGGAAAAAAGGCTCAGGCTCCTGAGGGACGACGTTATCGGGCCCATCGGGAGCGTAGGTAGGCGAGTGTCGCCTCGCTGGCTGAATCGCAGCCCGGCGGGATGAACTCCGGGTCGGCGAGTGCCTTCTCGAACTGTTCCGCCATCCGCTTGCCGAGTTCTACTCCCCACTGATCGAAGGGATTGAGCCCCCAGAGCCATCCCAGGCAGGCCGTCTTGTGTTCGTAGAGTGCGATCAAGGCACCGAAGCGCTCCGGGGTCAGGCGATCGAGGTGGATCAGGGTGACCGGTCGATTGCCTGGGTGGGCCTTCAGGGGGTCGTCTGTCCGATGTCCGATCGCCAGTGCTCTCGATTGCGCCAGGGCGTTGGCGAGCAATGCGAGGTCTCGTGCCTGCTCGTCCCTGGCCTCGGCGTCCCGATCGATCAGGATGAATTCGATCGCGTGATCGATGGGTCCCTGGTGGAGCGCCTGGAAGAAGGAATGCTGGCTTTCGGTGCCGGGCTCGCCCCAGATCACAGGCATTGCAGCCCTCGTCGCCGGTCCGGAGCCGTCTGCGAGGGTCGCCTTGCCGTTGCTTTCCATCTGCAATTGTTGCAAGTGGGCGGCGAGGCGACGCAGACGGTCGCTATAAGCGATCACGGCTTCGCTGCCGCGTGGCAACAATCGGGTATTCCAGGCACTGATCAGTGCCAGCATCATCGGTGCATTGGTCAGGACTGGCGCTGAACTAAAGTGCTGGTCCATTTGTCGGGCGCCGGCGAGCATTTCTCGAAAGGCCGTCGGGCCGATCGAGATCATCACCGGCAGACCAATCGCGCCCCAGAGTGAATAGCGCCCACCGACCCAATCGGGGCAGGTGAGGACCTGTTCGTTTGGAATGCCGAAACCGCGAGCCGCGTCTCGGTTGGAGCTGATCGCGATCAGATGACGCGCCAGCATATCTGGCTCGACGCCACCTTGAATCAACCACTGCCGAATCACGTTGGCATTGCGGGCCGTCTCGGGAGTCCGCCAAGATTTCGAGGCGATCACGAAGAGGGTCGTGACGGGGTTGAGCTCGGCGGCCACGCGTCGCCATGCGGCCGGGTCGATATTCGCGAGGAAGTGCAGGCGAACGCGTCGGTGGGCTTGCTCGGCCAGGGCCTGGCACGCCAGTTCGGGGCCCAGCTGGGAGCCACCGATCCCGACATGAACCACGTCGCTGATCGGCCGACCTGAAACGCCGCGCCAGACGCCGCTGCGGACCGCGTCGGCGATCCGGGTCATCGACTCGAGGGTTTCAACAATCTCTCGTTCCTGCAGCGACTCGTGGTCCGACCGACCGCCCCTGGGCTCGGCGCGCAAGCGGGTGTGTAGCGCAGCTCGCGCCTCGCTGCGATTGACGGTCTGTCCCGAGAACATCGCATCGCGCCAGGCCGGTAGCTGGCAAGCCAGACCGAGTGCTTGGAGGGTCGGCAGCGCTGTCAGCGGTAGACGCTGACGGCTGAGATCAACCCGGACACCGGCCGCATGAAGTACAAGCAGCTGTTGCCGTTGCGGCCCGGCTTCGTCCATCAGTGCTTCGATGGTCGATGGGCGTGCCTTCTCGGCTGCTTCGCCGAAGTCGCGCCACGCGACCTCCAGCGCGTCGCTGGTCAGAGGGGGGAGTGCGGCAGGACCGATCATGGTCGCGCCTCTTCATTGAGAATTTCGCGAATCAACTCGGGCAACTCGGCTGCGCTGAGGCCGATCGCTCCCGAATGGCGAAGGGCCCAGCGTTCGCCAGCCGCGCCGTGGGTCCAGCAGCCGAGGCGCAGGGCGTTCCAGGGCGCAAGTCCCTGGGCCAGCAGGGCGCCGATCATACCGGCCAGGACGTCTCCCGTGCCAGCGGTCGCAAGCGCTGGCCCGCCGCTGCCGATGATGCTCCAGAGTCCCTCGGGCGCTGCACAGACACTACCCGCCCCCTTGAGGACGACCCAGGCACGAAAGCGCCGTGCGAGTTCAAGGGCCGTATCGATTCGGTCACGCTGGACATCCTCTGTGGAAGTGCCCAGCAGGCGAGCGGCTTCCAAGGGGTGAGGAGTGAGCAGGGTTGGGTGCGCTCGTTCGGCCACCGCTGAGCGAGAGCCGGTTAGGAGGTTCAATGCGTCCGCGTCGAGCACGAGCGGGCAGGGTGCTGCGATGGCGGTCTTCAAGGCGGTCTGCGCCGCGACCGAGCGGCCCAGGCCACAACCGATGACCAGGGCGTCCAGGCCAATCGCAGGGGCATCGACCGGGGTGCGCATGATCTCCGGGTACAGACCATTTGCTACGGTGTCGGTCGCAAGCCCGGCGACGGAGACCTTGCCTGCGCCCGCTCGCTGCGCGGCTAAGGCTGCCAGCCAGAGGGCGCCGGTCATGCCTGAGGCGCCACCGACGATTCTGATCGCGCCATGATGACCCTTGTGAGCTGTGACGTGGCGGCGAGGCGGATGCGCCTCGGGGGTCGGTCCCAAGAAAAATTCGCCATCGGCCTGGTCGATGGTCACGCCAAGAGACGCAATCGTCACGGCTCCAACATGGTCGAGGGCGTCACCGGTGCGTAGGCCCGGCTTGTCGGCGATGAAGCTCACGGTCTCAGCGCAGCGCACGGCAATTCCCTGTTGCCCACCGACCACCGAGCCCCGATCCGCATCGATGCCGCTGGGCAGGTCAACGGCTAACACTGGTGCAGCGCCCCGATTGAGCGCCTCGACCCACACCCGGGCAAGCCCAGCGATGGGTCGCTTGAGGCCTAAGCCGAACAAACCATCAATGAAGATCGCTCCCTGGTCGATCGCGTCGGTAATCGCTGCCTGGCTGCGTGAAGCGGCATCGTCTCCCGCTCGGGCCAGCTCCCGATCGATGGGCAGTGTGGTCGACTCGGCGCGTTGCCGCACCGCTGCGGCGTCCGCAGGGGCTTTGCCGTCAGGGTCGAGCAGCCAGGCACGCGCATCGAATCCGCGGCTGCGCAGCAGCAGCGCGGCGAGCAGCGCATCACCGCCATTGTTGCCAGGCCCCACCAGGGCGATGATCGGCGCTCCGGGCCTCGCCGCGCGCGCGCGTCTGGCGACGGCCTGCGCGATCGCCTCGCCCGCTGCTCCCATCAGTGCGCCGGGTGGGGCGGCCGCGTGCGCGCGGGCCTCCTCGACCCGAATGCGAC
>CAZAVT010000100.1:0-1927 GCA_964488395.1 uncultured Burkholderiaceae bacterium
TTGCCGATGTCGTGAACGTCGCCCTTGACGGTGGCGATCAAGATGCGTCCACGAGAACCCGTATCGGCGCCCGCCTCGGCCTGGGCACGCTTCTCGGCTTCGATGTAAGGCACGAGGTGCGCGACCGCCTGCTTCATGACCCGGGCCGACTTGACGACCTGCGGCAGGAACATCTTGCCCGCGCCAAAGAGGTCGCCGACGATATTCATGCCGTCCATCAACGGGCCTTCGATCACTTCGATCGGGCGCCCGCCCCGGGCCGCGACTTCAGCGCGAACCGCTTCGGTATCCTCGACGATCCATTGGGTGATGCCATGAATCAGCGCGTGCGCGAGCCGCCGGGGCGCCGGTTCGGCCCGCCAGGCGAGATTTTCCTCGCGCCGGCCACCTTCGGCTTTGAGCGTGGCGGCAAATTCGATCATCCGCTCGGTGGCGGTCTTCTGCGCCTCCGCTTCAAGCGCCTCGCGGGCGGATGTTCGCGCCCCCTCATCGGCCGCCGAATCGACGCGTCGGCGTTCAGCGGCAAGCGCAGGCTTTCGGTCGAGCACGATGTCTTCGACGCGCTCACGCAACTCCGGCTCGAGCTCGTCGTAAACGCCCATCATGCCCGCATTGACGATCCCCATCGATAGCCCAGCGCGGATCGCGTGGTACAGAAATACCGTGTGAATCGCCTCGCGCGCGGGATCATTGCCACGAAACGAGAACGAGACGTTGGAAATGCCGCCGGAGACATGGGCGCCAGGCAGATTCGCGCGGATCCAACGCGTCGCCTCGATGAAATCGACCGCATAGTGATCGTGCTCCTCGATGCCAGTGGCAATCGCAAACACGTTGGGGTCAAAGATCACGTCCTCGCCCGGAAAGCCGGCGTCCACGGTGAGCAGGCGCCAGGCCCGCGAAACGATCGCGATCCGGCGCTCGAGCGAATCGGCCTGCCCGTGTTCGTCGAAGGCCATCACCACCACCGACGCGCCATAGCGACGGCAGAGCTTTGCCTGCCGAAGGAATTCTGCCTCGCCCTCCTTCAGCGAGATCGAATTGACGATTGACTTGCCCTGCACGCAGCGCAATCCTGCCTCAATCACGGCCCACTTGGAGCTGTCGATCATCACCGGTACGCGGGCGATGTCGGGCTCCGAGGCGATCAGGTTCAGGAACCGGGTCATGGCGGCAGCCGAGTCGAGCATCGCCTCATCCATGTTCACGTCGATCACCTGGGCCCCGTTCTCGACCTGCTGGCGCGCGACCGCGAGCGCCTCGTCGAACCGCCCGGCGAGGATCATCCGGGCGAAGGCCTTGGATCCCGTCACGTTGGTTCGCTCACCCACGTTGACGAACAAACTGTCCGGCCCGACGTTGACCGCCTCGAGACCCGATAGGCGCAGCGCCGGCGCGATCTCCGGCAATCGGCGCGGCGTGAGGGGCTCAACCGCCCGGGCAATGGCCGCGATATGCTCGGGCGTCGTGCCGCAGCAGCCGCCGGCGATATTGACAAGGCCGGCACGGGCGAACTCGGCAAGCAGCGACGAGGTGATGTCGGGTGTTTCGTCAAAACCCGTATCCGACATGGGGTTGGGCAGACCCGCGTTCGGATAGACACAGACAAAGGTATCGGCCTTGGCGGCGAGCTCGGCCACGTAGGGCCGCATCAACGCCGCGCCCAGCGCGCAATTGAGCCCGATGGTCAAGGGGCGGGCGTGCCGCACCGAGTTCCAGAACGCCTCGACGGTCTGGCCGGAAAGCAGCCGCCCCGACGCATCGGTGACGGTTCCAGAAATCATGATCGGCAAGCGCACGCCGCGAGCCTCGAACACTTCGTCGATCGCAAAGAGCGCAGCCTTCGCGTTCAAGGTGTCGAAGATCGTCTCAAGGAGCAAGACGTCAACGCCGCCCTCGATCAGCGCATCGGCCTGCTCGAAGTACG
>CAZAVT010000100.1:1937-2505 GCA_964488395.1 uncultured Burkholderiaceae bacterium
CGCGCGCTAGGGTCGTTCACATCTGGGGAAATCGACGCGGTCCGTGGCTGCGGGCCGAGCGCGCCCGCCACAAACCGCGGCCGCTCGGGGCTCGTGTGACGATCACGGGCGGCGCAGGCAAGCCGTGCCGCAGCCAGATTGAGCTCGCGCGCAAGCCCGGCAAGACCATAGTCGGCCTGAGCGATCGACGTGGCGCCAAAGGTATTGGTCTCGATGATGTCGGCGCCGGCCAGAAGGTACTCGTCGTGGATGCGCTCGATCAACGCGGGCCGCGTGAGGCAAAGGAGCTAGGAGCGCGCGCAGGCGGACTTCGGTCTCGGAGACGATCATGGTCATGGCAGGCGGCTGGCGTACTGTGCAATCGGCAACCCGCCATGGTACCAACCGGCACCGCTGCACGAGGGCGCCACCTCTGTCATCATTGGGGCTTTCACGCGTTTTTTCCTCGAATTCCTGCCGGAGCCTGAGATGGCCTTTGCCTTCGATCCCCCTGCTGCCGTCGCGATTCCGATCGCCGGCTCGAGCGAACACTTCCCCGTGCGCCGCGTCTACTGTGTCGGCCGCAACT
>CAZAVT010000100.1:2519-10915 GCA_964488395.1 uncultured Burkholderiaceae bacterium
CCAAGGAGATGGGCTTCACCGGCCGGGAGCCGCCGTTCTTCTTCATGAAGCCCGCCGATGCGCTGCTCTTCATCGCCGACGGGACCACAGGCGAGATGCCTTATCCCAGCGTCACCCGAGACCTGCATCACGAACTCGAACTGGTCGTGGCGATCGGTCGCGGTGGAAGCAACATCAAGGCAGCAGCAGCCGGCGACCACGTCTTCGGCTATGCGATCGGGCTCGACATGACCCGCCGGGACCTGCAGGGCGAGGCCAAGAAGCAGGGCCGGCCCTGGGAGGTGGGTAAGGCTTTCGAGGCGAGCGGGCCGATCGGACCGATTCACCGCGCGACAGCGGGCGCACCCAGGGCCTCCGGCGCCATCGCCCTGACGGTCAATGGCGAGCCTCGCCAGTCGAGCGATCTGTCGAAACTCATCTGGAATATCGGCGAGATCATCGAGCATCTGTCAAGCCTCTGGACTCTGGCGCCAGGTGACCTCATCTTCACAGGGACCCCAGAGGGCGTGGCCGCGGTGAATCGGGGCGATCTGATGGTCGGGCGATTCGAGGGCCTGGGCGAGCTGCGGGTTCGGATGGTCTAAACGTGGGGACCCACCGCGCCGCCGATTCGCTGATCGCGCCTGGGCCCTTGCGCGCATGGGTGTTCGAGCTTTTCCGCGCCGCAGGCGCCCAGACCCACGAGGCCGAGCAGGTCGCCGACCACCTGGTCGAGGCTAACCTGACCGGCCATGATTCTCACGGAGTGGGGATGACGCCACGATATGTGGCTTCGCTCCTTGCCGGCGAATTGCGATTGGGGCAAAAGATCCGCATCGTGAGCGACGCCGGCAGCCTGCTGGTGGTCGATGGCGAGCGCGGCCTGGGTCAATCGGTCGGTGCGCAGGCGATGGCGCTGGCGATCGAACGGGTACGCTCACACGGCTGTGTGGTGATGGCGCTACGCAATGCCCATCACCTGGGTCGCATCGGCGCCTGGGCCGAACAGGCGGTCGCAGCGGGCTGCGCATCGGTTCATTTCACCAGTGTGCTGGCCGAGAAGCCTGCGGTCGCGCCTTACGGCGGGCGCGAGGCGCGTTTTGTCACCAACCCCTTCACGGTGGGCCTGCCGGTGCCGGGCGGCGAGCCGCTCATTCTGGATTTCGCGACCAGCGCCATTGCGCAGGGCAAGGTTCGAGTGGCCTACAACCGGGCAGAGGCCGTACCAGGCGAGTGCCTGATCGATGCCACCGGTCGCCCCACGACCGATCCGGCCGTGCTGTTCGAAGCCCATGAAGGCCGCTACGGTGCCTTGCGGACGATGGGCGAGCATAAAGGTTCGGCGCTCGCCATCACCTGCGAACTGCTGGCTGGCGCGCTCTCCGGCGCACAAACGCTTCACCCCGGCAGTGCCCTGCCCCGTGTCGGGGTATGGAATCACATGCTGGCGATCGTTTTCGATCCGCATCGTCTGGGCACCGCCCAGGCGTTCGAGGCGCAGGCACGCGAATTCATCGACTGGGTGCGCTCGGCGCCGCCTGCTCCGGGCCACGCTGAAGGTGCCGTTCTCACGCCGGGGCAATCCGAACGGCAGGCGCGCCGCGCGCGCGCAGCCGGTATCCGCTTCGACGGCGAGACGATCCGTCAGCTGGACCGGGCTGCGGCCGACGTGGCGGCTCGCTTCGGGCTCTCACCCGGACCGCTATCGGCGCTCGAGCGGGGCTGCTGAGCCGACCTGGCCAGGTACCGGCGAGGCGGACACCCAGCTCAGTCGCCCTTCACCGCGCCAGGGCGAGCGCGGCCACGCCCGCGGCGATCAGCCCGGCGCCGATCAACCGCCGGGCCAGTTGTCCCTCGCCCAGCCAGCGCACCCCGATGAAGGCAGCGATCAGCATCGAGATCTCACGCGCCGGAGCGACCAGGCTGACGGGCGCGAGCGTCATCGCATGGAGCGCCAGCATGTAGGCGGGCGGCGACAGGACAGCGACCACCAGGAGCGGTTGCCAATCCTCGCGCAGCGCCTGAGCGACCGCCTGTCGCCCGAGAAGTGCGCTCGGCAACATGAAGAGAGCGATCAGGGCCATGCACAGCCAGTGAAACAGCATGGGCGAGGCCCCGTTGTAACGGACCGCATAGCCATCGTTAAGCGTATAGGCCGCAATGAAGACGCCGGTCAAAACGCCCCAAAGAAGCCCCTGGCGCACGGCAGAGCTCGCGCCACCCGCGAACAGCTTCAAGCCGCCGCCAATGGTGAAACTGCCGAGCATGATCAACACGAGGCCAAGGCCCGACAGCCCACCGAAGGGTTCAGAAAACAACCAGACCGCGGCAAGCGCCGCCAGCAGCGGCCCGGTACCCCGTGCAATCGGATACACGACGGAGAGATCGGCCAACAGATAGGCCCGCCGCAAGGTGATGAAGTAAGCCCCTTGCAAGAGCGCGCTCGACACAGCGAGCCAGCCGATCAGGGGCGACAGCGCCGGCAGCGCCGCGCCCTCCATCCAGAGCACGATCGGCGCCCAAAGGAGAGCGCTCAGCGCCGAACAACTCCAGGCAAACGCAATCCCCGAAGAGCGGGCCCGCTTGGCGGCGAGATTCCAAAGTGCATGGAGCAAGGCCGATCCCAACACCAGCGCCAGCGCGACCATCGTCATGCCACCCGTCTCCTCGCCCCGTTGGAAGGCACGCGCAACGGTCGCGCTCGACCCACCGGCGCGCCCGCCGGTTTCGGGCATCATATCGGCTTTCCCGAACGCGTCTTCCAACCAGGCTCGTGCCATGACCCAGCACCCCTTTCACCTCGCCTTCCCGGTCCATGATCTCGAGGCCGCTCGCCGCTTCTATGGGGGTCTGCTCGGTTGCCCCGAAGGCCGCAGCAGCCCGGAATGGGTCGATTTCAACCTCTATGGCCACCAGGTCGTCGCTCACCTCGCCCCTCACGAAACAGGTCGTGCTGCCACGAACGCGGTCGACGGCGATCAGGTGCCGGTTCGTCATTTCGGCGTGGTCTTGCCGATGGCGGAATGGGAGATGCTCGCAGGGCGGCTGCAGGCGGCGGGTCAGCGATTCATCATCGAGCCGCACGTCCGCTTCAAGGGGGAGGTCGGCGAGCAGGCGACGATGTTTTTCCTGGATCCTTCCGGGAACGCGCTCGAGTTCAAGGCCTTCAAGGACCTTGCCTCGCTCTTTGCGAAGTAGCTCGGCTGGGGACGCGACGACCGCCCTGGCGGGCCTTGCCTGCGCCCCGGCCGTTCAGTGCAGGACCACGGGCTGCTGGATGAGCCCGCCATACTCCTCGAGCAGAGCGTCGATGGCCTCGAAACTCGGCGTCTGATTGGCCAGCGCCTCGACGCGCGAGCGAAATTGTGTGGCGAGCTCGCCGCCGAGAAACGCTTCCCGGCGGGCCGCCTTGTCGAGAATCTCATAGCCAGCGAGCTCACCGCTCGCGCGGGCAAGCATGAACACGCAGTAGTTGGGGCTGTTGTAGATCAACTGCATCGACCAAACCTCCGGCATAACGGTGAGGCCACCGCCTTAGCCCGGATATCGTGTCAGCATGACGCCGTTTCAAGGGCGGCCGATTCGGCAGGCCCAAAGCGCCTGGGCAAGACAGCCGAGGCGCTCAGCCTGCAGCATTGCCAGCGCGGTCGCCGCAGGCGGCGAGCCGGGTCGTCGAACGATCTCGATCCGACTGCCACTGCGATAGAGCGTGGGCTCCCAGGGGTCGGCGGCACCCGGGTGGTATCGATACCATTCGCGCTCGGTTCGGAAGACGGCCGTCACCGCGTCACCGATCTCCGCCAGACGAGCCTCTTGGAGGACACTCGCCAAGGCGCGCCGGTCAAACACCGCGTCGGGCGGGGCTTGCCAGCACCAGAGTGCCGCGCCTTGGGCTGACGCCTCGCCCGCTTGGCTCGTAAGCCGGCGGCCGGGCTCGGGCTCGGGCCCATGGGGGTACCAGAGCTCGACCGGCAAGGGGAAGGCGGCGAGGCCCTGAAGGCGGTTGACGAGGACCTGGAGCTGCGCGCCCGCAAACTCGGCCGAGCGCTGATCGGTCTCACTGACCCTCAGCAACAGTCGGTCGGCACTGCCCAACTGTTCGTTGAGCCAAGCCAGCCGCCCGGCCGCAAGCGCCTGATGCGCGAGGCCTGCGTCAAGCACAGTGAGTACTTGCACCAGATCGATCTGGCCCGACAGGGGAGGCGTGCGCAAGACATCGATCAGCGTTGCGGGTCGACCAGAGGCCTCGAGATCGATCAGGAGCTGGGTTTGCGGCCGAACGCGTCGTGCGAGACGAGCGAGCGCCGCCTGAATGACGGGTTGCGGACTGCAGCACAGGCACGCATGAATCGTCTCGAGCCAGGCAGGCGGATCGACGAGTGTCGAAGGGCCCGCTTCAGCCAAGGCCGATCGGGTCCCACGCCCGAATCGCGCCCGGGGTCGCCACAGCCCGTCGCGGGGCGGGGCGCTCCCATCCGATGTCGGTTCGGCTCGCGCCTGGTCGGCCGCGGTCGCACTGCGAAGCACCGCCCAGGGTTCTCCTGAGGCAGCGCGGTCGCGCCAAGCAGCGATCAGCGCCCGACGCGCACTGAGTGGCGCACCGGCAACCAGACGGGTCACGAACATGGGCGCGGGCGCTCCTCGCGCTCAACGACGCCAGAAAGCGGGCGTGAGAATCACGAAAAAGGTCATCAGCTCCAGCCGCCCGGCAATCATGCCCAGCGCCAACAGGGCGGTCTGAAAATCGTTGAGCCGTGCAAAGTTGCCGGTCGGGCCGAACTCGCCCAGGGCGGGACCGAGGTTGTTCACGGAGGCGACGACCAGGGACAGTGCCGGGAGGAACTCAAGGCCGCTGGCCAGGAGCACGAAGGTGAGCACCGCATGGGTCACGCCCCAGAGCAGCATGAAGCTCAACACCGCAAAGATCACCTGGTTCTCGACGGTGTGGCCCTTGAGCGTGAGGAGCAACACCGCCCTGGGGTGTGCGACCCGGGCGAGCTCGCGCGCGGCCTGCTTGAGCAGCACCAGCGCCCGGACCATTTTGATACCACCGCCCGGAGAACCCGCCGACGAGGCCACACAGGCGAGAAAGAGCAGCCAGACCGGCGCAAAAGGCGGCCAGGCGGTGTAATCCTCGCTCATGAACCCGGTCGAGGTCGCGACCGAGACGGTGTTGAACAGCGCATGCCGCAGCGCCAGCGCGGCGCTGTCGTGCACGCCCTGTACATAGAGGTAAGCGGCGATGGCGAGAACGCTCAAACCAATCAGGCTGATCATCGCCACGGTCTCAATGTCGCGCCAATAAACGACGAGCGAGCGCCTTCTGAGCATCAGGAAATGGGACGCGAAATTGATCGCGCAGACCAGCATGAAACTCACCACCACCGCCTCGATCAGCGGCGAATCGAAGGCGGCGATGCTTTGGTCGCGCGTCGAAAACCCGCCCAGTGACACCGTCGATAGCGCATGGCAGAGCGCGTCGAAGGGCGCCATGCCCGCCAGGCTCAGGGCGACGAAACAGGCGACGGTGAGCCCGAGGTAAATGAGCCAGAGATACTTGGCCGACTGGGTGATCCGAGGGGTGAGCTTGCCCTCCTTCATCGGCCCGGGCGTTTCGGCCTTGAAGAGCTGCATGCCGCCCACGCCGAGCAGAGGCAACACCGCCACCGCGAGCACGATCAGCCCCATCCCGCCGAACCACTGGAGCAGGTGCCGCCAGAGGTTGATCGAAGCGGGTAGATCATCGAGGCCCGAGATCACAGTCGCGCCCGTCGTCGTGATCGCACTCACGGCCTCGAAGATCGCCTCGATCAGCGTGAGCTCGGGGCGCGCGGCAAGAATCGGCGGCGCAGCCGCCAGCGCGAGGATGAACCAGACCAGCACCACCAGGAGCGCACCGTCTCGCGCTTGCAGCTCACGGCGATGGCGGCGGGTTGCGCCCCAAACGACGAGGCCGATGACGAGGCACGCTCCGCCCGATAGGGCAAAGGGCACCACCATACCGTCGGCGGCATGCAGCGACCAGATGATCGGAATGGCAAACACCAGCGAGAACAGCATCAGCATGCTGCCCAGCAGGTGGGCGACGACGAAGAGCCTCTCCACGTCAGAAGAATCCGATCCCGACCTGGAACAGCCGCTCGATCTTCGGCAAGAGCCGCTTGTTGCTCACGAACACGATCACGTGGTCCTCCGCCTCGATCACGGTGTCGTGGTGAGCGATGATCACCTGATGCTCGTCGACCGCTCCGGTCGGCTCAGCGAGGGCATCAGGATCGTGCGGCCTGCGACGGACGATTGCACCGATCCGGGCACCGGCCGGAAGATCGATCTGCTCGATCCTGCGGCCAACGACGCGCGAGGAACGCAGGTCACCGTGGGCGATCGCCTCGAGCGCTTCGGCCGCGCCCCGGCGAAGCGAATGTACTGCCGCGACATCGCCACGGCGCACGTGCTTGAGCAGCTGCCCAATGGTGGCCTGCGCGGGTACGATCCCGATGTCGATGCGATTGCCCTCGACCAGATCGGCGTAAGCCTGGCGGTTGATCAGCGCAATGGTGCGTCTTGCGCCCATGCGCTTGGCGAGCATGCACGACATGATGTTGGTCTCGTCATCGGAGGTGAGCGCGATGAAGAGGTCCATGTCGTCGACGCCCTCCTCGGCGAGCAGATCCTCGTCGGTTGAGTCGCCGTGGAGAATCAGTGCGTTGGCCGGATCGAGCTCGGAGGCGAGATAATTGCAGCGTTGGCGGTCGGGCTCGATGATCTTGACGCGGTAGCCCTCGCCCAAGCCGCGAGCAAGACGCAGACCGATCTTGCCGCCACCCGCCAACATCACCCGGCGCACCGGAGCATCCATCCGGCGCAGATCGGACAGCGCCGTACGAATGTGTTCAGAGGCCGCCAGCAGAAAGACCTCATCGCCGGGCCGGATCAGGGTGTCGCCCTCCGGGACGATGGGCCGGTCGCCTCGGAAGATCGCGACCACCCGGACATCGACCTCGGGGTGCACGGCACGCAGGTCGCGTAGCGGATGCGACACCAGTGGCCCGCCCTCATAGGCACGCACCGCGATGAGACTTACCCTCCCCTGCGCGAACTCGAGCACCTGCAACGCCTCGGGAAACTCAATGAGTTTCATCACATAGTCGGTGACGGTTTGTTCAGGGCAGATCAGGTGGTCGACCTGAAAGCCGTCAGCGCCCGTGATTTCGGGATGTTCGAGAAATTCCGGTGCCCGGATGCGCGCGATACGCGTTGGTACGTTGAACAAGCGGGCGGCGAGCTGGCAGGCCACGAGATTGGTCTCGTCGCGAGCCGCGGTAGCGATCAGCATGTCGGCGTCTTCGATACCGGCGGCCAGCAAGACCGGCGGGTGGGTCCCGTTGCCGGCCACCGTACGCAGATCCAGGCGGTCTTGCAACGCAGCCAACTGCACGGTGTCGGTATCGATCACCGTGATGTCGTTCTGCTCGGAGACCAGACTCTGCGCCACCGAAGCGCCGACGCGGCCGGCGCCGAGGATCACGATTTTCAAGGGGGGGGCTTTCGCCAGACACCGCGCGACAGATCGATGCCGAGCTGCTTGAGCTTGCGGTAGAGATGCGTCCGTTCGAGGCCGGTACGCTCGGCCACCCGCGTCATGCTTCCCTGCTCACGTTGCAGGTGGTATTCGAAATAGACGCGCTCAAAGGCATCGCGCGCGTCCCGCAGCGGCGCATCGAGCGGCAACGATTGCACCCGCAGCGTCGCGCCCCGCTCGAGCGTGCGGCCGGTCGCCGAGGGCAGCACCGCATCGGGATCGTCCAGGGCTGTCGGACGCAGCTCACCCGAAGGCAGTAACGGCGACTCATGAGCGCCCGACTTCGTCACCGCTGGGGCACCAAACATCTCGGCGGGCGGCAACGGCAGGCGCTGACCGCCAGGGACCAGCGGCTCACTGAGGAAGTCGCCCGAGCCCATCGCTGGAACATTCTGGGATGGTGCCGAAGCATAGGCACCGGCCGCCGACCAATCGGTCGCCGCGGCGGCAGGGCCAGGCACTGCAACAGGGCCCGCCGTTGCCGCCAGAGGCCCCGAGACTCGCAGGCCGGTTGTGCGCAGACGCCCCTGGGTGAGCCCGCTTTGGACAGAGCGCAACAGTTTCTGCAGCGTGATCGGTTTTTCAAGGAAATCGATCGCGCCGATCCGGGTCGCTTCAACCGCGGTGTCGATCGTCGCATGACCCGACATCATGATGACGGGCATCGACAGGAGCCCACCGCTCGACCATTCCCGCAAGAGGGTAACGCCATCGGTATCGGGCATCCAGATGTCGAGCAGGACCAGGTCGACGGGCTGGGCAGCGCGGAGCTCGCGCGCCTGCTGGGCGCTCTCGGCGAGCAGCACGTTGTGGCCCTCGTCGCCGAGGATCTCAG
>CAZAVT010000101.1:0-10886 GCA_964488395.1 uncultured Burkholderiaceae bacterium
GGGCGTGACCGACGAGCTCTTCGACGTGCGCGATCCGGGCAACCCGGCGGCCCCGAACAATGCGGGCAACAAGGCCCTCATCGGCCGGGCGCGCGGGGCGGGGGTCTACGCCGTCAACCTCCTGATTCAGGTCGAGGGCATCCGCTCCATCCTTGGCGGGCTCCCGGCGGGCCTGCTGCGTCCCGAGGCGAACGCGTCGGCCTATCCGCCGGCGAACGTCGGAGGCGCCGGTGGCGTGTACCTGCCGTCCGCCAAGAGCTCGATCAACGCGAAGGACTCCAGCCGGTCCGAGCTGGTGGATCCCTGGGGCAATCGCATTGCCTTCGTGTTCCCTGGGCGGGAGTACCGGATCGGCGTTGACCCCGGCAACCCGGACTCGGACGGGACCGTGCGGACCGCGATCGAAAATGTCGTCCCGGGCTTCGGAGTGTGCGTCGGACGACGTATATGCCTGGTGTCAGCCGGCCCTGACGGGTTGTTCGGCGTCGACGGCGACGCCCCCGCGAACCTCTCGGCACAGGCGCGGGCGGATTTTCTGCGCGCCGCGGCGGCCGATAACATTTACTCGTACGAACTCGACCCCCCGAACTGAACGGCCCGCCGACCCCCAGGCATGGCGTCCCCGCGGAACATCCTCGCCCTGTGCAGACCGGCGTTCACGCTGCTCGAACTGCTGGTCGTGATCGGCATCCTGCTGATCCTCTCCACGGTGACGGCGATCTCCGAGACCACGGTCACCCGCGACGCGAAGGTGTCCGGCGCGACCAACGCGATCGTCTCGTCGCTCGGGATCGCGCGCTCCATCGCCGTGCGCGACAACGCGTACGTGATGGTCACCTTCCGGGTCACCTCGGACCGCCGCTCGCGGGCGGTGCCGCGCGATCCGCAGACGGTGCAGATCCTGATCGCCCGCTGGACGGGCGAGGTGGTCTCCAGCCGGACGCCGGGCGCAAGCGCGATCAGCTTCCCCTCGGACGTCCTGGCCGACCGGTTCATCCCGGTGCCGGGCATCCCGCCGCGCGAACTGCCGCCGGGCATCATGGTCGCGGGCCCGGCGTTCGCGTTCGTGCTCGACCAGTCCGTCGGCGCGAACGACCGCTTCTGGCGCACCCAGCCACGCTTCGGGGGCACCCAGACCCCGCCCGATCCGGTCACCGGGATCCCGGGTTTCATCCCGAACCTCCAGCAGACGGAACTCGGCTGGGCGCTCGGCGTCCTGTTCGGGCCGGACGGACGCGTGCTGTCGCGCAACCCGGAGCAGGTGCTCGAGGTGGTGAGCGACAGCGCGGCGCCGGACCAGAACGCCTGGGTCAAGGCGTTCGTCGACGTGGACGGCAACGGCCTCCCGTCCCGCGGGACCACGAACCTGTACGGCAACGGCAATCCGCAGAACGTCGACTTCTTCGTCTACGACGAGCCGCTCGACGAGTCGCTGATCGATTACGTCCCGTACCTCGCGGTCTTCAACGACTCCGAGGCGCGCGAGGTGTTCCCCGCGACCGTGCAGCAGTGGAAGGGCACCGGCGCCGGATCCACGGGCGCCGGGAGCAACGGCAATCCCCCGGTCCGGACCCTGGACCAATCGCGGTTCATCGAGGAGCGCTCGGACCGCATCGTGTTCAACCGGTATTCCGGCATCGCAGGGACGGTGGCGCGATGAGCCGCTCCGGACGGTCGAGGCGCGGATTCTCGTTGATCGAGCTGCTGCTCGCGGTGTTCATCCTCGCGATCGGCATCATCTCCATCTCGGCGCTGTTTCCCGCGGGGATCGCGCAGCAGCAGCAGTCAGCCGACGACCAGCTCGGGCCCGTCATCGCGGACCACGCGCTCTCGCTGCTCCGCTCGCGGGTGAGCCAGCGCGACTTCGGCACCTACGAGGAGTTCGGCATCGGCGCCGCGCCCTCGAACCAGCCCGAGCGGCTGTTCACGCAGTCGGTGCAGGGCGGCAACGCCAGCTACGTGTTCCGGCCTCGCTCCGGGGACTGGAGCTGGGTGCGCCCCGGCGTGATCCGCCAGGACGAGATCGGCGACGTCGGGCTTGAGCTCCGCGGCGCGCTCGACATCTTCTCCGCGCTCGCGCAGCAGGACGGGGGGTCCACCCGCGAGCTGTGCGAGCTCCCCTCCGGCATCTCCACGATCTACGACGGGATCAGCCTGTATGGCGCACCCTACAACTCGTCGCTGAGCGTCGCGGCGCCGGCGGTGCTCGTGACCCAGCGCGAGCGCTGGTGGCCGACCATCCCCTCGACCCCCGTGGGCCTGGCCGGCGCGGCGCTCGACCAGTGGCGTGCCGCGGAGGCGTCCCGCCTGGCGAACGACCCTCCGACCTACGCGTGGGAGTGCATGTTCCGGCGCAGCGGCGGATCCGTGCAGGTGGCGATCTTCGTGTTCCGCCATGTCGGGCGGGGCGGCGTGAAGAAGCCCTTCTACTGCGTCTCCGCCGCCGGCGATGCATTCGATTCCGCGGTCACCGCCGGTGCCTATCCCGACCTCCCCGGCATCCCGTATCGGCGCGTGATGATCGCTTCGGGTGCGGCGCTCACCGCGGGCGCGGCCACCACGGGCCCGGTCATCGGCAACCAGGTCCCGCTCGGCTGGCAGCAGCCGGACTCGCTCCAGTACAACGTGCAGACGCCGTTCACCACCGGCCTCATCTCCGCCGGCAACGCCGCGACGCCCGGCGCGGCGGGGCAGGGGCTCCTCCCGACCGACGTCCCGCAGAACGACCTGGCGCCGGTGCATCACCAGTGGCAGTTCCCGGCGCAGTGGCTGGTGGACAACAACGGCAACGTCCACAAGGTCGCGCGCGGCCGCCGCTCGTGGCTCGACGCGGTGCAGGTGCGCCTTGCCTCGCCGATCCCTCGGACGCCGAACGCGCAGGTCTACGACGACTACGAGCTCGAGGCCAGCACGACCGGCACCGACCCGGTCCGCCAGGGGATCCGGACGCTGCATTACGTCCCGGTGATCATCGACGCGGGCGGCACGCAGCTCGTGCCCGTATACGCCACCGTGAGGAACCTCTGATGCGGCGCCGCGCGTTCACCGTCGTCGAGCTCCTGGTGGCCGTCGTCATGCTCACCGCGATCATCGTCGCCACGGGCAAGATCTTCAGCACGGCAAGCAAGGTCTCCTCGGCGGGAGAGGCGACGGCCGACGTCCTGCAGCAGGCGGCCGTCCTGCAGGAGCAGTTGAAGCGCGACATCGCGGCCATCTGCCGCGACGGCTACTTCGCCATCCAGTGCGTCGCCGTCCGCAACGACATCAACCGCACCATCAACAGCAACGCCGCGCTCCAGCCCCCCTTGCTCAACCCGCTGCTGCCGCCGGACGCGATCGTGCGCTGCGACCAGATCGTGTTCTTCACCGCGGGGAACGAGGTCTCGGCACGATGGGCTGGCCCCGGCGACCTCGCGACCAGCGGCGGCGGGCAGCAGTCCCGCGCCGCCCGCGTCTTCTACGGCCACGGCGTGCAGTTTCCGGGCCTCATCAACGATCCGCTGGGCACCGATCCCGCGGCCTCGGTGACGAGCGCCGTCCGCCCTGTCATCACCGGCGTCACCCCGACGCCCACGCCGCTCGGTGGCTCCGGCGGGCGGTTCGTCCCGGTGACGCCGTGGACATGGTGGAATCCCGCCGTGCACCAGGTGGGCTGGCGGTACGGGACATCGACGCAGGCCAGCGCGAACGCGTACGAGGTGCCGGTCAACCAGCCGGAGGCACGGAACTGGGTGCTCGCCCGCAAGGCGGTCGATCTCGCGCCCGAGACCATCGAGTGGCTGAGGGGGCTGGACTTCGAGTTTCATCCGGACTGTCCCGCGATCGTCTTCAATCACGAGCCCTACTCGCGACCCCGCACCTACTGGGGGGTTGACAAGGCGCGTTCCATCATCAAGGCGATCAACCCGCTGCTGCGCCGTTGGGCCGATGCGGGGCGGATCGATCTGCGCCTGAACACGCGGATGATCGAGTTGCAGCCCGACGGCCCCAACCGGGTCGGCGCGGTCGTGATCGAGGGGCCAGGCGGCGCCCGGACCCGCGTGCAGGCCGACCAGGTGGTGCTTGCGACCGGCGGCTATTCGGGCAATCCCCGCCTCTTTGAACAGCTGAACGGGCGCCCGCTCTACGGGCCCATGCATCCCATGGCCTCGGGTGATGGATTTGAGGCGGCGACCCGTATCGGTGCGGGTCAATGGTGTGCCGAGCACTTCCTGCCCTCGGTCGGGGGCTTCGAGGTGAGCCCGGGCAGCCATCGGGTGGAGTGGGGTGAGCGACCCCAACTCACTCCGCAATTGCGCGCGCCCTGGGAGATTTTCGTCGACCGCGACGGCGCCCGGTTCATCGCCGAGGACGAGCCCAGCATCGACCGGCGCGAGCATGCGGTCGCTGCCCTCGACGATCTCTGCTTCTGGGTGGTCTTTGACGCCGCGATCTCGGCTGCGGCGCCACCGCTTTTCCCGCAGTGGCCGAGCGGCCGGATGGACTCGCTCTTTGGTGCGCACCACGCGTTCGTTCAGGCTGATTCGATCGAGGCGCTGGCGCGTGCCTGCGGCATCGATCCAGCGGGGCTGGCAGCCACGGTCCGAGCCTACAACCAGGCGGTCGCTACGGGGCAGGACGCGCTGGGCCGTCGCCACCTGCCGCGAGCCCTGCTCAGCCCGCCTTTCCGTGCCATCCGCAATCACGGCGTCTCCATCAAGGGGGCGGCAGGTCTGCAGATCGATACCGACTTCCACGTTCTGCGCACGTCGGGCGAGCGCCTTCAAAACCTGCGCGCGATTGGTGAAGTCATCGGCGGTGGCTTGCTGTCCGGTCACGCCTACGTGGGCGGGATGAGCATCACGCCGGCACTCAGTTTCGGGCGCGCGCTTGGCCGCGCGATCGCTGCGAATTGAGCCTTGATTCGAGAGCCCTATTCAACACCAACGGAGCGAGACACACATGGATATTCAGCGCAGACAACTCGTTCAGGCTGGCGGCCTGTCGTTCGCCCTCAGGGCCGGCGGCGCCTCGTTGCCGCTCGCCATCGGCTCGCCCGTCTGGGCCCAGGGCCTTCGCAAGGAACGCTGGATGGCGCCCTCGCGGATCACCTTGCTGCAGGCTTATATCTTTGTCGCCGCCGAGGAGGGCATGTTTCGCGATGAGGGACTGGATATCGAGATCCAGGACAGTTCTGGCACGGCCACCTCGATCACCCAGGTTGCGGCTGGGACTGTCGCCTTTGGGCAGAGCGCGCCCATCACGACCGCGCCGGCGATTGCCGACCGGGGCCTCAATGTGATCACCATCGGGCAGATGGCTTACAACGGCTTTTTCGAGATTGCCTCGCTACCTGGCAAGCCGCTGCGTCATCCGAAGGACTGGCAGGGCAAAACCATCGGCGTGATGTCGGTGGGTGGCAGCACTGATTACCTGCTGGATGCGATGTCGATCTCTCAGGGGCTCGATCCGAAAAACGTGAAGAAGGTCGTCACGGGTCTGGGCGCGACCGGCATGGCCTTCCTGCAGCGCGGTGAGATTGACGGCTTTTTCGTGTTCTATGAGACCAAGGTGGGCTTGAACATGCAGGGCGCAAAGCTCGAGTACCTGCATGCCGACACGTTCGCCAAGCTGCCGGGCGATGCATTGATCGTGTCGACTTCGTTGGCTGACAATCCCGCAAATGAAAAGATGCTGGTCAGCTATCTGCGCGCCTGCCGCCGTGCGGTGGCGTTTCTCACCAATCCGGCGAACGAGGACAAGGTGCTCAAGCACCTCACCAAGTACAACCCGCAGGAAGGCCAGCAGACTCCCAAGAACCGCGAGATCATGAAGCTCATCCGCGGCTACATGACCCCCTCGCCGGATGCCAAGAGCATCGAGATGAGCGTGGCCGACTGGACCGCGGGGCTCAAGATGATGCGCGAGATCGGGATGATCAAGAATACTGCGGTCCCGGATAGCCGTTTCTACACCAACAAGTTCGCCGCGCAGATCTGATCTGAGTTGGCGAATGCGGCTGCCGTAACCCCTTCGCCCGTACCGACCGGGCGGCAAGCCCGGGTCAGTCTTTCTGACCCGCCAGTGCGCTCAGCCAGCGGCGCTTTGCCCCCGGTCGAGGCGCCGGGCTGGCCGTCGCTGGCCGCTCGCAGCGCAGGAACTGGCCGCGTCCTGGCTCGCCATGCAGGCTGCCTTCGCCCAGACGCCCGGACCAGACCACCTCGCCGCGTGACAGCGTCATACCCGGCCAGGCCCGAAACTCCATGCCCTCGTAGGGCGTGTAGTCGACCGCATGATGGAGCAGCGAGTTGGTCATGGTGAAGGTCCGGTCGCAATCCCAGATCACTAGGTCGGCGTCCGAACCAACGGCGATCGTCCCTTTGCGCGGGTAGAGCCCATAAAGCCGTGCGGCGTTGGTCGCCGTCAGCGCGACGAATCGGTGGATGTCGATGCGACCGGTCATCACGCCTTCGCTCATGAGGAGCGCGAGCCGGGTCTCGATGCCTGGCGTGCCGTTGGGCACCAGGTGAAACGGCGCATCCGGGCCCGCAACCGCCTTGCCATCGGATCCCATGCGAAAGGGCGCATGGTCGGATGACACCACATGGAAGGTGCCGTTCTCAAGTCCATCCCACACGGCCTGCCGATTGGCCTCATCGCGCGGCGGCGGACTGCAAATGCAGCGTGCGGCCTGCTCGAAGCTCCCCTCGAGCGACTCCTCGGTGAGCATCAGGTAGTGCGGGCAGGTCTCGCCGTAGATCTGCAGACCCCGGCCCTGGCCCCAGCGGATCTGCTCGATCGCCTCGCGTGCCGACACGTGCACCAACAGAATCGGTGTGTCGAGGAGTTCCGAGAGGCTGATTGCCCGATGCGTGGCCTCGCGCTCGACGGGCTGCGGCCGCGACAGCGCATGGCCGATCGGGCGCGTGATGCCGGCCTCGATCAGGCGCTCGGTGAGCCACTGGATGCAGTCGGCGTTTTCCGCATGCACCATGGTCATGGCCCGCTCGCGGCGGGCGGCGGCCAGCGCCCGGATGATCTGCGCGTCGTTGAGCTTCAGGTCATCGTAGGTCATATAGATCTTGAACGAGGTCACGCCCTCGTGTTCGACCAGGTGGGTCAGCTCAGGCCCCACCACCTGCTCGGTCGGGTCGCTGAGGATCATGTGGTAGGCATAGTCGATGAGCGATTTGCCAGCCGCGCGACGGTGATAGTCCGCAAGTACGTCGAGCAGGCTTTCGCCGCGAAACTGGCAGGCGAAGGGAATGAAAGTCGTGGTGCCGCCCGCCGCTGCGGAGGCCGACCCGGTTCGGAAATCATCGGCACAGACCGAGCCATCCTTGCTGGGCTGGTCAATGTGGCAATGGGAATCGACGCCGCCAGGAGTCACCAGCCGGCCGCGGGCATCGATCTCTCGCCCGCCTGGCCCGAGGAGCGCCGCGTCGAGCCGATCGGCGATCAAGGCGATCCGCCCGTCGCGTACGCCGATGTCAGCATGGTAGCGGTCGGCGGCGGTGGCGATGTCGCAGTTGCGGACGATCAGATCGAGGTTCTGGAGCATGATGGATGGAGTCCTTGGAGTTATTCCGGGGTGATACCGGCCGCCTTCACCGCCTCAGCCCATTTGTCGATTTCGAGTTCGACATAGCGCCGGAACTCATCCGGGCTGCCGCCGAAGAACCGGGTGCCAAGGGCGGCCATTCGCTGCTCGACATCGGGCAGTCGCATGACCTCGTTGATGTCTCGGGCCAGTTTGTCGATGATCGTACGCGGTGTGCCGCGGGGCGCGAAAAATCCCGACCACGGTTCCCCGGAAAAGCCCGGGTACCCCTGCTCGGCGACCGTCGGCAGTTCAGGGACGAGGTTGGAGCGCTCGGGCGAGGTGATGCCGAGGATCTTGATCCGGCCACTGCGGTAGGCATTCATCGCACTCGGAATGCCCGTCACCCCCACCAGGATCTGCTGGCCGACCACGTCGTTGATCATCGGCGTCGCGCCCTTGTAGGGCAGCGCCTGCATCTTGACGCCCGTGCGACTGAGCAGAAGTTCCATCACCAGATGCGAGCCGGTGCCGTGACCGTCATTGCCAAAGGAAAACTTGCCGGGCTCCTTGCGCGCCAGCTCGAGCAACTGCGGGATGGTGTCGGCCGGAAAAGATGGGTGTACGAAGATCACATTGCCGTGACGCGTGCCCTGAGTGATCGGCTCGAAATCATGCAGCGGGTGGTAGGGCATCTTCTTCATCAGGCTGATGTTGATGCCGTGTGAGCCTGTCACACCGACCACGAGCGTGTAGCCATCAGGGGGCGACTTCGCGACGACATCGGCCCCAATGGTCGCGCCACCGCCAGGGCGATTCTCGATCACGACGGGCTGCCCCCATTTCTGCTGCAGCTTCTCGCCGATCACCCGCGCGGTGATGTCGGTGGTGCCGCCGGGCGTGAACGGAACGATGAGCCGGACCCGCCGCGACGGGTAGTTGGCGGGATCTTCCTGGCCAAATGCTGCGCGAGGCATCGCCAGGCCAGCGCCCAGCAGGGTCGCGACGGCACTCGCCGCTTGCAGCGCGCGCCTTCGCTTCGGGGCAAGGGGGTTCGTTCGGTTGGGGCGCACAGGCTCTCCTCGGTAGAGATCAGCGCGCCAGCTCGGGTAACATCGGCGCCAGATCAGGTCAGACCGTAAGTTAGCGACTGTCGTCGGCTTTGGCTAGTCCGGTTGCAGCGAGGGGGATCAACACAATGAGCGAGTCACTCAATCGGCAACTGCGCCGCCTGTTTGTTCCTGGAGCAGGGCTGATCATGCCCGGTGCCGGCAATGCGCTCGCCGCCCGGGTGATCGAAGCCACTGGCCACCGTGTGATGCTGATCAGCGGCGCAGCGGTCGCCAACAACTACCTGGGTCTGCCCGACCTGGGGCTCGTGTCGATGAATGAATTGGTCAATCACGTCGCGGCAATCCGCAACGTGGTCGGCATCCCGATCATCGTTGATGCCGACACGGGTTTCGGCAACGCAATCAGCGTTCGCCAGACGGTTCGTGCCTGCGAGCGGGCCGGTGCTAACGGCATCCTGATCGAGGATCAGAGCTTTCCCAAGCGCTGCGGTCATTTTGACAATCACGAGATCATCGAGCAGGCAGAGATGGTGCAGAAGATCCGGGCGGCCGTTGACGCGCGGGTCGATGGTGACCTGATGATCGGTGCGCGCACCGACGCACGGGGCATTCTCGGCCTGCAGGCTGCCTTCGATCGAGCCAATGCCTACCGCGAGGCCGGCGCTGATTTTCTGTTTATCGAGGCACCGCGGTCGATCGAGGAACTCGCGGCTATCCCCCGAAACGTGCCGGGGCTGCACCTGTGCAACATGGTGATCGGCGGCAAGACGCCGGTGCCCCATCGCGACGAACTGGGTCGTATGGG
Source organism: uncultured Burkholderiaceae bacterium (assembly GCA_964488395.1). Classification (GTDB taxonomy): domain Bacteria; phylum Pseudomonadota; class Gammaproteobacteria; order Burkholderiales; family Burkholderiaceae_E; genus SYIM01. Next base: position 9,398 of record CAZAVT010000101.1, read on the forward strand.
CTATGGGCTGATCGCCTTTGCCAATGCGGCCTTGCAGGCAGCGCTTCTTGGCATGCAGTCCGTGCTCACCCACCTGGAGCGGCACGGCACGATCGCCGGCGCCGAGGATCAGGTGATGATGTTCGCAGAGCGGCAGAAAATGCTGGACGGCGACTTCTACCGCGCTCTTGCCGCCCGCTACGGTACCCGTCCCCAGTGAGGTCGGTGGGGTTGCAAGGACCCGTAGGCATGAATCCAGGCGTCGTTGCCAGAAGGAATCTTTGATGAACCAAGCCCTCACCGCCTTCGACAAGATCTGGCGCGATCACCTGATCACGCAACTCGCCGGCGAAACTGCGCTCCTGCAGATCGATCGCCTGGTGCTGCATGAGCTCAGTGGCAGTCAGGCGGTGCGCGCGCTCGCCGAGGCTGGTCGCACGCCTGACAGCCGTGCCCAGGTGTTCACGATCATCGAGCACCTGATCTCGACACGGCCCGGCCGCGGCCCGCTCGACTCGGTCTCGGTGAGCGGTCCGGCCATGATCGCTGGAACCCGCGAAGCCTCCAGGCGCTGGGGCTTCCATTTCATCGACTATGACGATCCCCGGCAGGGGATCGCCCATGTGGTCGCGCTGGAGGAGGCGATCGCGCTCCCGGGCTGCACGTATGTCTGCTGCGACAGCCACACGTCCACGGTCGGGGCCATTGGTGCGCTCGCCTGGGGGGTCGGAGCCTCTGAGGCCGAACATGTGCTCGCGACCCAAACCCTCGTGCAGTCGCGGCCCCGAACGATGCGGATCGATTTCCAGGGCCAGTTACCGCCCGGCGTCTACGCCAAGGACATGATCCTCGCGTTGATTGGGCGGATCGGTGCGGCCGGCGGCATCGGCTACGCCGCCGAGTTCGCGGGGGAAGCGGTCGCGGCCCTGCCCATCGAGGGTCGTGCGACGCTGTGCAATATGGCGATCGAATTCCAGGCGAAATACGGTTTCGTCGCCGCCGATCAGCGCACGCTCGACTATTTGCGCGGCCGCGCCCACGCGCCCACGGGCGCAGCCTGGGACCGGGCGGCCGCCTACTGGTTGTCGCTCGCGAGTGATCCTGGCGCGGTTTACGATCAGGACGTCGCCATCGATTGTTCGGCGCTCAGACCGCAGGTGACCTGGGGCACCAGCCCCGAGCAGGTCATGGCGATCGATGCAGTCGTGCCGGATCCTTCGTTGCAGCCTGATGCCGAATCCAGGCTCGAGGCGAGCCGGGCGCTCGACTATATGCAATTGGCCCCCGGCATGCGCCTCACCGGGTTGCCGATCGATGTGGCCTATATCGGCTCGTGCACCAACGCAAGACTCTCGGACCTGCGCGCAGCTGCAGCCGTACTCAAGGGGCGAAGGGTTCGCGAAGGCCTGCAGGCGGTGTGTGTGCCCGGCTCGACGCCGGTCAAGCGCGCGGCCGAAGCCGAGGGCCTGCACCGGATCTTCATCGACGCCGGTTTCGAATGGCACGAGTC
>CAZAVT010000102.1:0-10870 GCA_964488395.1 uncultured Burkholderiaceae bacterium
CCCCTTGGGCTGGCCAGTCGTCCCCGAGGTGAACGCAATCAACGCGACATCGTCGGCCGCCGTTTCGCACGCCTGGAACGGCTCATTGAACCGTGGCAGCCAGGTCTCGAGTGCATCGTCTGTGCCGCGAAGGTCATGGAAGTACATCGTCTTTGAGAGGAGCGGACACTCGACCGCCGCGCGATCGATTTCGTCGCGCAGGCCGATATCGCAAAGGACTGCGTTAACCTGCGCCTTGACCGCAACCGGGACCAACTCACTGGCCCGCAGGAGCGGCATGGTGGCGACTGCGATCAGTCCCGCCTTGAGCGTGGCGAGCCAACAGGCTGCCATCATCGGCTGATTGCCCCCGCGCAGGAGCACGCGATGCCCCGGCACGAGGCCCATGGGCCCGCGCAACACCTGCGCGATCCGATCGACCTGATCCCGCAACTCCCGCCAGGTCCAGCAGGTATCGATGCCGCGCAAAGCAACCGCGTCGCCGTGACCGCGATCGATCATGGCGTCCAGGAGTTCCACCGCCGCATTCATCCGCTCGGGATACCGGGTGTCTGGCGAGTCGAGCATGACGGGCCACTGCTCCCGCGGTGGCAGGCGGTCTCGAGCGAAGGTATCAACGTGGGCGGTGGCGGTCATCATCGGGGCTCTCCCGGGGGTCATCATGGGACACGACCTCTTGCGCGGGCGCGAGGCGCAGGCGCGAGCCCGTCGCGCAGCTTGGCAAGCGTTTTCCGTAGACCCTGTTGCTCGGTTGTGGACAGGTGACTGAACAACTCGACGACCCAGCCTTCGTGCGCTTGGGCCATTTGCTGAAAGCGCATGCGCCCCTCGGGCGTGAGTCGTAACAGGGTCGCCCGTCGATCCTTGGCGACCGGATGTCGCTCGATCAGACCCTCGGCCTCGAGTTGATCCGCAAGCGCAGTAATGCTGCCGCCGGTGACCATGAGTCGGCGCGACAACTCATTCATGCGCAGACCCTCATCAAACCGATCGAGCTGGGCCATCAAGTCAAAGCGCGACAAGCTGGAGGCGAACCCCTCCCGCAGCCGCAGCCCAAGATGGCGTTCGACGAGATTCGCGCAGGTCAAGAGCCGCAGCCAGAGGCGCAACGCCAGATGGTCATCGTCGGCGAGCGCACTTTCCCGATCGTGGGAACTCGGATCGAGGCTGGCGGTCGATCGGTCTGCGGCGGGGGCGGGGGCGGGCATAACTTTAGTTTAGGCCTTAATGATTCAGGATTGAAGTATCGAGCGCATCGGATCGCTTGGAATCGCGACACAGGACACGACAAGGCTGATAGCCTTGCGGCCATGAAAGCCAGCGACGGCAACCTGCGCCGACCGGCGCTCTTCCTCGACCGCGATGGCGTGATCAATATCGATCACGGCTATGTGCATCGAGCTGAGGCCTTCGATTTTGTGCCCGGTATCTTTGAACTGGTCAGGGCCGCGAACGTCAGCGGCTACCGGGTCGTCGTGGTCACGAACCAGTCAGGCATTGCCCGGGGCTTTTTTTCAGAGTCGCAATTTCACGATCTGACGGGATGGATGCGCGACCGATTCTCAGCCGAGGGCTGCTGGATCGACGCGGTGTATTTCTGCCCGTTTCATCCGGAACATGGCCTCGGGATCTATCGCCGCGAGAGCCATTACCGCAAACCAGGGCCGGGTATGCTGCTTCAGGCGGCAAGGGATTGGTCTCTCGACCTGGCGTCATCGATCCTTGTCGGCGACAACGTGACGGATATGAGGGCTGGACGAGCGGCAGGGATCCGACGACGCTTTCTACTGGGATCGCCTCATCCATCGCCCGACTGGATACCAATCGCGCAGATCGGCGACGTCTTGCCTCATGTGCTCGGCCCATCGGAAAGAAAATAAAAAACCCGCCGTGTGCTTTGGCGGTGACGATGACCCCTTGTTTTTCCCGGAAGAGTCGGATCGCAACGACGCGCTGGCCGTGCTGGGCTGGCAGTTTCGACGACTGCTCGAAGACCTCGGATTGCGCGACGGGCCCCACGGTCATCCCCGAACGCTCTATTCGCTCCGGCATACCGCGATCACGCTACGTCTGCTCTACGGCTCGGGCATCGACATCCTCACCCTCGCACGCAACGCCCGCACCAACGTGGACATGATCGAGCGCCATTACGCGAGCACCCTGACCGGCGAACGCAACATTGGCATGCTGCAGAGCAAACGCACTCGGCCCAATCGGTCCGGTCACGGCGTACGATGACGCGTCATGTTTGGCATCTCCGACTACCCAGCCTTTGTCATCGCCGTCATCGTGTTCCTCGCGATCCCCGGCCCCGGCAACCTCGCACTGATCGCCTCGACCGGCAAGGGGGGCGTGCGGGCGGGACTCGCCTGTACCCTCGGACTGATGAGCGGGGACCAGGTGTTGCTGTGGCTTGCCGTCGCGGGCGTGGCGACCGTCCTGACGGCCTCACCCACGGCGTTTGCGCTGATTCAGTGGACCGGCGCAGCCTACCTCGCCTGGCTCGGCTGGAAGATGTTGCGGGCAAAGCCTGGCGACGCGCCCGTTCTCAACCTGCGCGCGGGGCACTACTATGCCCAGGGCCTGGCGATCACGCTCCTGAATCCCAAGGCGATCGTCTTCTACATGGCCTTCTTTCCGCTCTTCGTCAACCCAGCCACGCACCAGGGCATGAGCAGCTTCATCGCCATGGCGATCACGATCGCCGGGCTCACCCTGGCCTACTGCTCGACGGTGGTATTGATGACGCATCATCTGGCTGAGCGACTGCGCGCGATGCCAGCGCTCGGCCTGTGGCTCGAGCGACTCGCCGGTCTGATGCTGATTGGTTTCGGGATCAGGCTCGCGCTCTGAACGGCAACAACAGCTCCGGGACATCACGACCATGAAGCATGATTTTTTCTTTCGGCTGCGACGCGGGTCCCTGCTGGTCCTCGCAGCGCTCGTCCTCGCCGGCTGCACGGGGATCCCCCGCGGCCTCACGCCCGTCGAAGGCTTCGAGCTTCGACGTTACGAGGGGCGTTGGTTCGAGATCATGCGCCTTGACCATGGGTTTGAACGCGGGCTAAGCGAAGTCACCGCCACCTACAGCGTGCAGGCCGACGGCCGGGTGCGCGTGCTCAATCGCGGTTACGACGACAAGCGCTGCCGGTGGCGGGAGATCGAAGGCAGCGCGACCTTTCTGGGTGATCCGCGCACGGGCAGCCTGGGGGTGACCTTCTTCCCACCGTTCGCCGGTGGCTACCACGTGATCGCCCTCGATCGCGAGGGCTACCAGTGGGCCATGGTCTCGGGCCCGACGCGCGGCTACCTCTGGATCCTCGCCCGTGCACCCGAACTCGAGCCGCAGGTCCTCGAACGACTGGTCCGAGAAGCCCGCTCGCTCGACTTCCCGGTCGATGAACTGATCCGTGTGGCGCATGGCGGCAGGGGCTGTGGCTAGGGGCGGCCCCCTTCACCCGACCCGCAGCTCGCGGCGCAGGATCTTGCCGACATTGGTCTTGGGTAGATCGGCCCGAAACTCGACCTGGCGCGGCCGCTTATAGCCGGTCAGGTCCTTGGCGCAAAAGTCGATCAAGGCCTGCTCGGTGAGCGCTGGATCCTTGCGGACCACAAAGAGCTTGACGGCCTCGCCCGTACGATCGTCGGGCACACCGACCGCTGCAACCTCCAGGACTCCCGGATGGAGCGCAGCCACCTGCTCAACCTCATTGGGATAGACATTGAACCCTGACACCAGGATCATGTCCTTCTTGCGGTCGACGATCTTCACATAGCCGCGCGGGTCCATGACCCCGATATCGCCGCTCCTGAAATAGCCCTCTTCGGTCATGACCTTGTCGGTCTCGTCAGGTCTTTGCCAGTAGCCCTGCATCACCTGAGGCCCGCGGATCGCGATCTCGCCACGCTCGCCGATCGCTACCGGGCGCCCTTCATCATCGAGGATCGCAATCTCGGTCGAGGGCAGGGGCAATCCGATCGTGCCCGAATACGCATCGGTATCGGTCGGATTACAGGTTGCCGACGGTGAGGTTTCCGACAGTCCGTAGCCCTCGCAGATCGGGCAGCCTGTGAGATCGAGCCACTTGCGGGCCGTCGCCTCCTGCACGGCCATCCCACCACCGTTGCTGACCACCAACGCCGAGAAATCGAGCTGCCGAAATCCTTCGTGGTTGACGAGCGCGTTGTAGAGCGTGTTCACCGCTGGAAAAAGATTGATCCGGTGAGCCTTGATCTCCTTGACGAGCGCGGGCAGATCGCGCGGGTTGGGGATCAGCACATTGAGCGCCCCAGAGCGCATACCCAGGAGACTGCAGACCGTGAGCGCAAAGATGTGATAAAGCGGCAAGGCGCAAACGATTGTGAGCTGAGAGTCAGGCGGCAGCGGTCGGCGCGGATTATTGAGCGCCGGCTGCATCCACGCCTCGGATTGCAGGACATTGGCAATGAGATTGCGGTGGGTGAGTGCCGCGCCCTTGGAAACCCCAGTCGTGCCGCCCGTGTACTGCAGGAACGCAAGATCGTGACGGCTGATCTCGGGCTTCGAAAAGGGGCGCCCCTCACCCTCGGCCAGGGCCCGCTTGAGCGGCACGGCGCTTGGTAGGGAGTAAGCAGGGACCATCTTCTTCAGATGGCGTACGACCGCGTTGACGATGAAGCCTTTTGCCCCGCCAAGCAGATCGCCCATCGCCGTCACGACCACGGTCTGCACCTGGGTACGGGCGATCACCTGCTGGAGAGTGACTGCAAAGTTTTCCAGGATCACGATCGCGCGAGCGCCCGAATCGCTCAGCTGATGCTCGAGCTCACGGGGCGTGTAGAGCGGATTGACGTTGACAACGACCATGCCCGCACGCAGAACGCCCGCGAGTGCGACCGGGTACTGAAGCACATTGGGCATCATCAGCGCGACGCGATCGCCGCGCTGAAGGCCCTGAGCCTGCAGCCATGCGGCAAAGGCGAGCGAGCGGCGGTCGAGCTCGGCAAAGGTGATCGGCACGCCAAAGCCCACGTATGCGTCCCGGTCGCCGTAACGCGCAAAAGCCTCTTCGAGCAGCGCGGCGAGCGATCCATACTGGTCCGGATCGACGTCGTGTGCGACACCCTTCGGATAGTGATCGAGCCAGATGCGTTCCATGTCCCCTCCGGTTGCCTGCTCAGCGCTCGGCCAGTGGCCTTGCGCTTGTTCTAGTCAGTTCATCGAGCCGCGCCGCACGCTGCCCTGCAGGCAGCGCTGACAGCGCCTGCACCGCGCGGTAAAACGCTGTGAGGTCGTCGCCATGGGTAGCGGCCAGAGAGACGAATGCTGGCACCAGTTCGGTATAGAGCGCAACCGAAACCAGATGGGCATTGCCGATCGGCTGCTCGAACCAGCGATCGTAGCCATAGCCTTCCCCCCAGCGCTCGCGCAGCCCCCGCCACTCGGCACGCAGGGCGTCGATCTCGCGGATCTTGCCCGAGCGCATCGCGTCCGGGTCGAGGCCCGAGCGGTAGACGGCATCGAGCCTGCCCCGCGCTCGCGCGAGCAGTTCAAGGAACTGCTCGCGCCGCTCACGGCGAGCGTGCCACTGACGGAGCGCCTCAACGCCACTTGCCACATCGGCCTGCGCGCGCAGCCAGCGTTCGACGCCCATCAGTTCGACCGCAGTGGCAAAGCTCTCGTTGAATCGGGTATCGCCCTTGAGATAGACCCGCTGATGGGCCAATTCATGGAAGATGAGGCCGGCCAGGTCCGGCTCGGGGTACTGGATGAAGCTACTGAGCAGGGGATCGGCCATCCAGCCCAGGGTTGAGTAGGCCGGAACCCCTGACACCTGAACGTCATCGCCAGCGGCTCGCAATTCGCTTGCGAAAGCCTGCGCGTCGGCGAGATCGAAAAAACCGCGATACGCCACGCAACCAGCGACCGGGAAGCACCACTCGCGCGGCGAAAAGGAGAATTCTGGCGTCGCCTTAACGTTCCAGACCACGTGCGAGCGCCCCAGTTCCACGTAACGGGTGTAACTGTCGTTGTCCGGGAGCGCTAACGCATCAGAGGCAAATCGCCGGATCGCCTGGGCCCGCAGCAGCCGCTGCCTCAGCGCCTCGTCGGTGCTGGGCGCCTCGATGAGGCGATCGACCGGCTCGGAGCGCCACCAAAGCGCGAGGTGGCCCCGGATCGCCTGCGCGTAATAGCCGGGCCCGATCGCGGCCGATCCGCTGCCCTGGGCGCAACCGACCAGCGAGAGGATCAGGAGCAAGACGAAGACCGGTTGGAGCAACATGAGACCTTCGAAAGACGAGACCCGATCGGGGAGGACCACAGGGTGGTTCCTATGATAGCCTCGGACCATCGTTGCTTCACTTTCCCGCCGTGCCACTTTCGGACCCTCGCCTGCCTGCCTTTTTGCTGACCGGGTTTCTTGGCAGTGGCAAGACCACGCTGCTGAACGCCTTGTTGCGCACGAGGACCAGCGATCACACCGCGGTCGTGGTCAATGAGATGGGCGAGATCGGCATCGATCAACTGATCGTCGCCCAGGCAAGCGATACGGTGATGCTGCTCGACTCGGGGTGCCTGTGCTGCCTGGATAGTGGTGCGCTGCATGAAACGCTATCGGATCTGATCGCCCAGCGCGCGAGCGGCCGTATCCCCCCCTTCGAGCGGATCGTCATCGAGACGTCCGGCGCGGCAGACCCCGCACCGCTCATCAACACACTGCTCGGCCATCCGCTGGTGCGACCGCATTTGCGCGCGGTTGCGACGATCGCAACCGTCGATGCCCAGCACTTCCGATCGACCGTCGATCGCAGCCCAGAGGTCCCTCGCCAGGTGGCGCTCGCCGACCGACTGGTGCTGACCCGCAGCGATCTGGCCACGCCTGAGCAGGCCCAATCGGCGCGGGACGAGGCGAGCGCACTCAATCCGGAAGCCGGGTGGTGGGTCTCACGCCCGGACGCGCCCGCGTTGTCCGTGTTTGACGACGACGGCGGGACGGCGGGGCTGCGCGTCGTCAGCCGACCGGGAGCACGCGCTGGCTCGCCTCTGGCATCGCTCTTCACGCCTCGCGCTCTGGCGCCGATCCATGCAGAGGGTAGCCGCATCCGTAGCATCGCCTTGCGCCCCGCCGCGCCCGTGACCTGGGCTGGCTGGGCCGCCTGGTCGCGGCTGCTTCTCGCCCGACTTGGCGATCGACTGTTGCGGGCCAAGGGACTTTTGCGCTTCGACGATACGAACGAGATCGTTTGCGTGCAAATCGTGCAGCGGGTCATTCACCGCCCCCTGCGGCTGCCCGATTGGCCCGACGCCGACCCTGCCAATCGCCTGGTCGTCATCGGTCTGGATCTGAAGGACGACGAGGTCCGAGCCACCCTCGCCGCCTTTGCCACTGCCGCCGGGACGCCGACGGACGGCCTCGCTCCTCACCCTTCCTTCTGAACTCGAACGGAGATCGCGAACATGAATGATCTGGTCCTTCGCGGAGCTACCCTGGTCCATCCCGACCGCCCTTCCGAGCGAGGCGATGTGCTGGTGCGAGCGGGCAAGATTGAAGCGCTCCTCAAACCTGGGGCCCCGGTGCCCGAGGGTCTACCCAGCCTGGACCTGAGCGGTCTACACGTGCTTCCCGGCTGCATCGATGCGCATGTGCACTTCGGTATGGGTGAAAAGATCACCGAATACTCGACCGAGACCGTCTATGCCGCCCAGGGTGGCATGTCGACCATCCTCGGCTACTTTCTCAACAACGAAGCCTATGCCGACGTCTACAAGCGCGAACAGGCTTACGCCCAGCCGCGCTGCCTGGTTGACTACGGTTTTCACTTCAGTACGGCCAACGAGCTGCATATCGCCGAGCTCGACCGATACATCCAGGGTTACGGTGTCACGTCGTTCAAGTACTTCATGAATTTCAAGGGGGAGGAAGGTCGCTACCTAGGCCTGGACGGTACCGACGACGGTTTCTTCCATGACCTGCTCGCCCGGTCGGCGGGTGTTGGCCGCCCCATGATGGTTTGCCATACCGAAAACATCGAGATCGTCAACCGGCTGCGCCAACGCATTCAGGCTGAGGGCGGCAGCACCCTCCTCGACTGGGCGCGCTGCAAGCCCGCGATCACCGAGGCCGAACCTGCGATCCGGGCGATGTTCCTCGCCGAAAAGCTCGGTGCCAGGGTGTATTTTCCGCATCTGTCGACCCGGATGGCGATCGACGAGGTGAGGCTGTGGCGCAAGCGCTATCCCGAGGTCTACATCGAGACCTGCCCACACTATCTCACCCACACCGAGGACAGCGACCTCGCCGGCATGGGCAAGGCCAATCCGCCCTTTCACGCACAGGACGACGTCGAGGCGATCTGGGAAGCGATCGCCGACGGCACGATCGACGTGGTCGCCTCCGATCACGTGGCCCGCAAGCGCGCCACCAAGGATCGTTCACTGTGGCTCGCGTCTCAGGGTTTCCCGGGGACGGCCACAATCCTGCCGGTATTGCTCTCGGAGGGTTTCCACAAACGAGGCCTCTCACTGCAGCGGATCTGCGCCGTGCTGACCTCTGGCCCGGCACGGGTCTTCGATCTCGCGCCGGTCAAGGGACGACTCGCCCCTGGCGCGGATGCCGACTTCACGGTCGTCGATCTGCATCGGGAACGCATCGTGCGCGCCGAGGAACTCGGTTCGTACAGCGACTACAGCCTCTACGACGGTTGGTCCCTGAAAGGCTGGCCAGTGCGCACCATCGTCCGCGGGGTCACCGTCATGCAAGACGGCAAGATCACCGGCCCCGCGGGCCATGGACAGTACCTCTGGCGACGGATCGGCGAGGCGCCAATCCTGGGACGAATGGCCTGAGCCTCAGGGCTGATGCACGGCAGTCTGAGCAACGCTCGCCTCTAAGCGTGGTGCGACCTCGACCAGACAGTCATAAAAGGTCGGCCCTCGCCCCAGATCGGTGAGCGCGGTCGGCGTGACTGCATTGACATTACGTCCGCCAGGGGCCGTGCGCGGCCACCACAGTCCCCAGGCAAGCACCACACCCTCGCGGATGCGATCGCTCACCCGCGCACGGACGTGGAATCGGCCCCGGTCATTAAAGATCGTGACCGCATCGCCGTCGGCAATGCGGCGGGCCTGAGCGTCCTTCGGGTGGATCTCGCAGCGCGGCTCGCGCTCGATGGCCTGCAGGCTGGCCACGTTGGCAAAGCTCGAGTTCAGAAAGTTGCGAGCGGGAGGGGTGATCAAAGCGAGCGGGTAGCGCGCGGCAAGCGCTGGGGCGGACTGCGCTGACTCATACGGCGGCAGGTAATCCGGGAGAGGATCCAGGCCCTGGCGCGCGAGCCGCTCACTCCAGAACTCGCAGCGCCCCGAGGGCGTTGGAAAGCCCCCTCGGGCGAACGGCGCCGCGGGGTGCTGCATCCGGATCCAGCCCCGCTCGAGCACCTGCTCCAGGCTCGCCCCGCCAGCGGCGGGTGCCGACCAATCCATCGCGTCGCGGGCGATCTCGACATCGCTTGCGCGCAGCGCCGGATCGGTGAATCCCATCCGCGCCGCCAGCGCCCGAAAGATATCGGCGTTCGGGCGCGACTCACCCAGCGGCTCGATGGCCGGGTGATTGGCAAGCACGTACCAATGGCCGTAAGACTTGTGCACATCAAAGTGCTCGAGCTGGGTCGTCGCCGGCAACACGATATCGGCGTAGTCGGCCGTGTCCGTTCGGAATTGCTCGATCACCACGGTGAACAGATCCTCGCGAGCAAAACCGCGCACCACTTGCTCAGAGTCCGGCGCAACGGCGAGCGGGTTTGAGTTGTAGACCACCAGTGCCTCGATCGGTGGGTCGGCGGCAAGGAGGGCCTCGCCAATTTCAACCATGTTGATCGAACGTGGCAGCTGCCGCGGCCAGCCCGGCAGCAGATCGGGCCGGGTGTGTCGGGCTGGCGTAGTGGGAACCATCTGGCTCGACGACAAGAGCAGGCCGCCGGCCGGATCGCGCCAGGCACCGACGAGCGCGGGCAGGCAGGCGATCGCACGCACCGCATTGCCCCCGCCCCGTACCCGCTGCATACCGTAGTTGAGACGGATCGCAGCTGGGCGGGTACGTCCGTAGGCCCGGGCAACTTCGACCACTTCGCTCGCTTCGATGCCGCAGACCTCGGCCACCCGCTCGGGCGACCATGGCGCGACGCGTTCGGCGAGCGCGTCGAAACCCAGCGTGTGGCGCGCGATGTAGTCGTGATCGAGCAGGTCCTCCTCGATCAGCACCCGGATCATGCCGAGCGCGAGGGCCGCATCGGTACCCGGTCGCAGGGCTAGATGCTGATCACACTTGAGCGCGGTATCGCTGCGATAGGGGTCGATCGCAATGAGCTTGGCCCCGCGGCGGCGCGCCTCCTGGGCGAGCCGCCAGAAATGCACGCTCGACGTCACGGGGTTGGAGCCCCAGATCAGGATCAGGCGGGCATCGACGAAGCGCTCGACATCCATGCCGACCGCGCCACCGAGGGTGTACTGCAAGCCCGCCATCCCCGGTGCCGAACAGATCGTCCGCTCGAGAAGCGACGCACCCAGTCGGTGAAAAAATCGCATCGCCATCCCCTCCCCCTGGACCCAGCCCATCGTGCCGGCGTAGCTGTAGGGCAGGATCCTCTGAGGATCGCGCGCCGCGATCGCCTTGAGCCGGGCAGCAATCAGGTCGAGCGCCTGGTCCCAATCGATCGGCTCGAAGCGCCCTTCGCCCTTGCGGCCGACCCGTCGCAGCGGCGTGAGCAGACGATCCGGTGAATAGGTCCGCTCGGTGTAACGGGAGACCTTGGTACAGAGCGTCCCCGCGGTGCTCGGGTGGTCAGGATCACCGGCCACGCGCAGCGCACGGCCGTTTTCGACCGTGACCCGCAG
>CAZAVT010000103.1:0-10865 GCA_964488395.1 uncultured Burkholderiaceae bacterium
CCGCCATCGGAAAGACCGGGCACCGAAAAAGGGTCGGTCAGCATTTGGTGAACCGCGTCCAGATTGCCATGTGCATAGTTCAGAAGAGGCCGATAGAGTAGCCCAGCGCCACCGCGAGCCATCATCAAGTCGTAGGCGATTTCGGCGGGCGTCAAGCCAGCGCGAGCAGCCCGCGCCGCAAGGCTCGCTTCAAAGGCAGGCTCGTAGTCCGGCTCGTCATCGATCTGGAACAGTCGATCCCAGCGGGCGACGCGGCGCGCGTGGAGCGGATCGATGTCCGACTCGCTCACCAGGCGAGCCCGCAGGGCGGGATCCGCGAGCTGCCGCAGGCGCTGCTCAACAGGCAGATGCCGGATCAACTGATAACTCGGGCAGCCCGTGAAGGGGTGATCGCTCAGGTCCCAGCCGAGCACGAGGCCGATGCCACGACCCAGCACCTGCCCGCGGATCTGCAGCCCGTCCCGATTGCCTTCGGCAATCAGATCCATCAACCGACGCCAGCCCTCAGGATCAGCCTCGCGCTGGGTAATGCTCATCGACATTGGTCGGCCCGAAACGCGGACGATGCGCGAGAGCATCGCGAACTCGGCGGCACCACTCTCGGGCTGGTCCTGAATGTCCGTCGCGAATTGCAGCACCCCCTTGCCGACACGCGCGAGGCCGGAGGCGATGGCATGAAGTTCGGCCTCGGGCGCCTGGTAGTCGGGCGTGAACTCTCCCGAGCGGGTCTTGTGAGCACGGATCCGGCTTGATGAAAATCCAATTGCTCCGGCGCGCACCGCATCCCCGGCCAAGCGGGCGAAGGCTTCGAGATCCTCCACAGTCGGCGCTTCGCGGCGAGCGCCCCGCTCGCCCATCACATACAAGCGCAACGCGCCATGTGGCAACTGAGCCGCCACGTCAATATCGTAGTGCTGGGCAGCGAGCGCATCGAGGTATTCGGGATAGGTCTCCCACTGCCACCGCAGCGCTGTCTCCAGAGTCTCGGCGGGAATGTCCTCGATCGCTTCCATCAGCTCGATCAGGGTCCCCCGGTGCTCGGTCCGACAAGGTGCAAAGCCGACACCGCAATTGCCCATCACCGCCGTCGTGACGCCGTGAAGCGAGGTCGGCGCGAGACTCGTGTCCCAGCTGACATGACCGTCGAAGTGAGTATGAATATCAACAAAGCCGGGGGTCACCAGCAGGCCCCGGGCATCGATCAACTGATGCCGCCCCGCCGCGATCCCCGGCTCGACCCGGGCGATCCGCCCGTCAATGATCTCCACGTCCGCCTCACGCGGGGCGCTCCCCGTGCCGTCAAGCAGCGTGCCGCCGCGAATCAGAACCTGCTGCGCCATCGCGCCTCCCTGGTTTCAAGAGAGCAATGCTATGACGTGGATTCGCCGCGAAGGATCCGACTTTGTAATGTAGTTCCATCAGGAATAATTATTGGTCGAGGCCAGGGCTTGCATGCGTCAATCTGGCAATAGTCTCAAAACCCTCAGGAGGAGCCCCCCATGACAATCCTCAGCCTGCGCCGCTTCGCAGCGGCGGGACTCATCGCCGCCGGCCTGGCGGGCCCGGCCTGGGCCCAGTGGCCGGACCGACCCATCAAGCTGATCTCCCCGTTCCCTCCGGGAGGCCAGGTCGGCACGCTCGCCTACACCATCGCTCAGAAGCTGGGGCCGCTTGTGGGCCAGCCGGTCGTGATGGAGCCTCGTCCAGGCGCTGCAGGCAGCATCGCTGCGTCGTTCGTCGCCAAGGCACCCAAAGACGGATACACACTGCTCTTTGGCACCTCATCGATGCTCGGAGTGGCGAAATTCACCTATGCCAACCTGCCCTACGATCCGGTCGCCGACTTCTCACCGGTGGCCTACGTCGGCAATGTGACGGTGGGCGTGTTCGCGAGCCTGCAGAGCGGCATCACCACGGTCGAGCAGATGATTGCCCAGGCCAAGGCCAATCCCGGCAAGCTCAACTTCGGTTCGCCCGGCATTGGCAGCGCGTCGCATCTGGCGGGAGAGCTGTTCCAGCAGCAGGCTGGCGTCCGGCTGATGCACGTACCCTACCCCAGCAACACCGCGCAGATGACCGATCTGGTCAATGGTCAGACCCAGCTGTCGTTCAGCGGGGCAGCGAGCGGCCACCTGTACTCGAAGGACGGGCGTACCCGTTTCGTGGCCGTGGCCGCGCCTCGGCGTGTGCCCCAATACCCCGATGTGCCCGCACTCGGCGAGTTTCTCCCGGGCTACGACGCTCCCGCCTGGCTTGGCATCGTCGCGCCAGCGGGCACGCCAAGCGACATCGTGAATCGCCTGCATGAGGGCATCAGCAAGGTGCTCGCCAATCCGGAGCTCGTGCCCCTGTTCGATGCCCAGGCGCTCGATCGAGGCGACCCGATGAGCCCTGCCGCCTTCGGCGACAAGATCCAGCGCGAGATGGCCCTCTGGGAAAAGGCCGTTCGCGCCTCTGGCATGCAGGTCGAGGGTCGCAAGTGACCCCAGTTCAGAGCGGCTCCTGACTGAATCGACTGACAGCCACCGCGAGGCGCATCACTTCGTCGACGATTGGGCTCTCCAGATCCCGGCGTACGGCGATGGCGAACTCAACACTCTGGCATGGCGCGAGCCCGGGCACTGGCGCGAGCCGGCCCATCGCGAATTCCGCCTGCGCCATCGACTCGGCAATCAGCCCGATTCCCGCGCCCCCGGCGACGATCCGCGCCACAGCAAGCGTGGCGCCGGATTCGTTGATGCGTTCGAGGTTCGCCCCTTGGGCGCGCAATCCAGCAGACGCCGCCGTCCAGTAGAAGGAGTCCTGAGATACCGACCAAACCGGCACCCCCTGCAAACGGATCTCTGCCGGTAGGTGGGCGCGGGACTCGAGCAAGGCGGGCGAGGCGACCCAGAGCATTCGGTCAAAGCCCAGCCGCCGCGAACGGAACTTGTGCGTCTCAATCGGCCCCGAGACGATCGCCGCGTCGAGCTTGCGCGAGTCGAGCAGGTCCAGCAGCGGAGCAGCGCGATCGATCGACATCTGCAGCGTTACCCCGGGCATGCTGCGGGCGAGTTCGATCCCGACGGCTGAAACCAGATCCAGGCAGATGCTGCTCGTGCCTAGCCTGACCACGCCCTGCGCCCGGGAGGTACCGAACGAAACGGAAAGGTCGTCGATCTGGGCAATGATGCTCTCAGCACGACGAATGAAGTCGCGTCCTTCGGGCGTGACCTGCACGCCGCGCCCCTGGCGCACAAACAGCCGGTGGCCGAGGTGTTCCTCGAGTTCCTTGACTCGGGTGGAGATCGCCGGCTGGGTGGTGTGCATCCGCTCTGCGGCAGCCGTGAAGCTGCCCAGCCGTGCGATCCACACGACGACCTCGAGGCTGAGGGTGCTGAGCTTTCTCATGAAGCGCGCGCGGACCGCTGCCAAAGCACGCGTTGCATGACCGCCGCATTGACCGTATCGAGTTGCAACTGGTCGGACGATGGGAAGCTGACCGCCCTCACGAGCTCGCGTCCCTCCCAGTTGGGGATCCAGCACTCAGAGACCCGGTGAATGACGCGGTCTGCCTCGACTCGATACTCCCCCGAGTAGGCAACCATCCGATCCAGGCATGCTGCCTTATCGGTCGCGGGCACCTGCGACCATTCGCCGCGCAAACGCGGTCGGCCCTCGCCCGCGATCAGCACCTGCATCCGCCCGCCGGGCCAGTAGCTGATGCCGCCATGCGCCGAAGGACCCATCGCATGAAGCCACTCGCCAGAAGCGTCACGCTCGAGGAAGCTCACCAACCGCCAGAAACCATACAGGGAGGACTGCGCAATCATCGCCATCTCCATCCAGATCCTGACCCAGGCCGCTCAGATCAGTTCCGCTCGCTCGAGTTCAGCCACCGCCTCTGCACCGAGCCCGAGCCATTCACCGAACACCAAGGCATTATCACGACCCGCCTCGCCGCTAGGTTCCAGGGTCGCCAGGGGCGCATCGGAGAATCGCAGGGGCGATCGCGGCAAGGGCATCCGACCATAAAGCGGATGATCCACCCACTCGATCGCCTCCCGCGCGCGCAGGTGGTCATCCTCGACCAGCTCGGCGATATTGCGAACCGGCGCGCACGTGATGTCCGCACCAATCAATTCTCGGAAAGCCTGATCGCGAGTGCGTCGTGACGTGTATTGCTCAATCAGCTGATCCACCTCACTCATGCGTTCGACCCGGGCGCGCAGGGTCGCATAGCGGGCATCGCCGACCAAGTCTGGTCGTCCGATCACCCGGAGCAGTCGCTGCCACTGGGCGTCACTTGAGGCGACGATGGCGATGTGACCATCTTGAGCCGGATAAAGGTTGTAAGGCGACTCGGCCATCCCACCATGCCGATTCCCGGTCCGCTCGGGCGCCCGCCCGCCGCTGGAATGAAAGAGCCCCAGATTGGAAGCGAGCGACGCATAGACCGACTCCATCATGGACACCTCGACCATCTGCCCCCGGCCCGTATGGGCGCGCGCGTGGAGCGCGGTGACGATCGCGGCGTAAAGATGAACCCCCCCCATGAAATCTGCCACCGCCGGGCCGATCTTGACGGGCGGCCGGTCCTCGTAACCATTGACACTCATCAGTCCGGACATCGCCTGGACCGCGATATCCATGGCCGGAAAATCCTTCATCGGGCCCGTCCGCCCGTAGCCAGTCCCGGACGCGTAAATGAGCCTTGGATTCTCGGCGATCAGCCGCGCCCCGCCGAGCCCCAAGCGCTCCATCGCACCCACCGAAAAGTTCTCCACCAGCACATCACCCCGCCGGACCATTTCGAGGAGCAGTTCCCGTCCGCGGGGCTGCTTCAGATCGAGGGTCGCAAAATGCTTGTTGGAATTGAGCATCGCAAACGGCATCGCTGCACCGCCCACTGCCGCTCGGCGTCTCAGATTCTCCCCGCCCTTGGGCTCGATCTTGATCACCTGCGCCCCAGCCATTGCCATGAGGAAGGTTGCGTAGGGACCGTTATAGATCTGGCCCAGATCGATGACGGTCACGCCATTGAGCGGGCCTTTGGGTGGAGGACGCATGGACCTTACTCGCCACGCGAGCCATGGGTGAGCAGGTCACGGGCGATGAGCATCCGGTGGATCTCGGACGGCCCCTCGCCAATTCGCCGGATCCGCATCTCCCGATACCAGCGCTCGAGCGGCATCTCGTGCGTGACGCCCATCCCGCCCAGGATCTGGATGCAGCGATCAAGAACGCGGGAGGCCGCCTCGGTGGCAAAGACCTTGGCCATGGAGGCTTCGACACGGATGTCCTTGCCCGCGTCACCGCGCATCGCAGCTTGCCAGGTCAGGAGCCGCGCCGAACGCAGGTCCATCTCGGAGTCAACGAGCATCCACTGTATCGCCTGACGCTCGGCCAATGGCGCGCCGAAAGTCTTGCGCTCGCGCGCCCATTCGATCGCAATCTCGAGAGCCGCCTGCGCCGGGCCCAAGCTCGCCGCCGCATAGGGCACCCGGGCATGCACCAGCCACTCGTTGGCGAGCGCAAAGCCCTGCCCCTCCTCGCCGAGCCGATCGTCGACCGGAATCTCATAGTCCGTGAAATGCACCTCATAGGGCTGATGCGAGCGCATCAGGCCAATTCGGTTCAGTGTGATACCCGGGCGCCGAGGATCGATGATGAACGCCGTGATACCGCCGCGGGTCCCTGCTTCGCCCGTACGCGCATACAAGACACCCCATTGCGCCTCGTCGATATAGGAGATCCACATCTTGGATCCATTCACCACATAGCGATCGCCACGGCGCTCCGCGCGTGTGGCAATGGCGCGCGCCGGGTCCGACCCACCGCCGGGCTCGCTGATCGCAACGAACGTTGTCAGCCCTTCGCGGATCGTTCGTCTGCCATAGCGCTCGATCTGGTCGGGCGTGCCACGGAAGATGACCCGGGGCGGATCCTGCCCGAAGGCACCCGCCGCCGGGAAATAAAGGCCCATCCGGCAGCGGGCTGCCTCTTCAGCCACGATGCACTGCCCAAGCAGGTCGAGCCCAGCACCGCCGTATTTTGCCGGGGACTGCACACACCATAACCCGAGCTCACGAGCCCGACGCTGGAGCGCGCCTGCCTGATCGGTTGGCAGGGCGTTGGCGTCATGGGCGAGCCTCTCCTCGAGTGGCTTGACCTCTTGCACCATGAACCGACGCACAGTTTCTCGCAGCATCCGATGCTCGGCTGGCAGATCCATACTGAGTCCTGATGCGCTGTCCGTCGCTGTGTCCATCACTTCCCCCTTGCAGTCATTCTGTTCTGTGTCGACATAAGTGTCAAACATGGCTGTTGACGAATGGAATCGTCGGCTCTAAGCTTGGTGACGCGCAATCTCCATCGCCTCCCCAGAGCAGAGCATCCTCATGAGCGCTCCTGTGCGGCAACGCCGCTCGACTGTCTCGCAAGCCGCGGATGTGGAGCGCCGCATTGAGGACACAGCGATCCGGCTGTTCATCGAGCGGGGCTACAACGCTGTCAGTTATATCGATATCGGCCGGGAGATTGGTCTGGTTCACTCGAGCATTCACTATTACTTCCGCACCAAAGACCTGCTGGCTGAAGCGGTACTGAGACGGGTCGCAGAGGCGACACTGACGACTCTGGGTGAGATCTGGCGCAACGACGCAAGCTCGATCTTCGACAAGATCATTCAGACCCGCGACTGGATCTATACGCAGTACCTGCAATTCAATCCCGATGGCCGCAGCGGTCGGCCCTGGGGACTGATCGGGCGCTTCACGGTCGACGCGGAGTCATTGTCGACCTCAGCCCGACGTTTGATCCGCACCACGATGGAACAGATCGACCGCCATCTGGAGGCCGGGGTGCGGATCGCGATCCTGCGCCGCGAGCTTGTCGCAGACACGCCTGTTGACGGATTGACCTTGCAACTCTCGGCACTGATTTCGGTGACTCATCAGCTGACCCGCGGATCCTCGGGCTTTGACCGTCTGAACGAGCTGCTGCGCTGGACCTATGCCGGGATCGTTCGCGCCTATGGCCGTCCACCGCGGCGGATGCAGTCCTGGTCTGCACTGCCCCGCATCGATCCGAATTCAATCCATCCCTCAAGGGAACGCCCATGAAGATTCTTGCCACTGCGTTGACCGCACTGACATTCGCGACGGCGGCCCCAGGCACGCTCGCCCAGGCCTGGCCCGCCAAGACGATCAAGGTGATCATCCCGTTTGCTGCGGGCAGTGGCACCGATGCCATCTCTCGCCCGGTGCTCGCCGAGATGTCAAGAATCCTCGAGCAGCCGATCATCGTTGAAAACCGCCCCGGCGGGGGCGGCATCATCGGCATGCAGGCGGTCGCACAAGCAGACCCAGACGGCTACACGGTCCTGGTGCACTCCAACTCCTTCACGGTCGTGCCGTCCACCTATCGCAAGCTCGCGTTCAATCCAGCCAGCGACTTCGTCGGCGTGATGCCAATCGGTTCCTTGCCGATGGCGCTCGTCACCTCGCCTGCCAAAGGCTTTCGGGATCTTGACGACCTGCTCGCCAAGGCACGCGCCAAGGTGGGCTCAATCACCTATGCCTCAGCGGGCACGGGCGGCGCGACCCATCTCGGCGCCGAGCGCTTTCGAATTGCGGGCGGCTTTCAGGCCGTTCACGTGCCCTACAAGGGCTCGGCAGGCGCCATCACCGATGTGATCGCTGGTCAGGTCGACTACTACTTCAGCCCGATAGGGCTCGCCTTGCAGCAGATTTCGAGTGGCCGTCTGCAGGCTCTGGCGGTGGTGAGTTCCTCGCGTTCCGCGGCTCTGCCCAGCACACCGACAACGCTTGAAGCGGGCCTCAAGGACTCCAACTATGACGTCTGGGTCGGTATGTGGGCACCAGCCAGGACTCCCGCTCCGGTGGTGGAGCGTCTCAACCGCACGATGGTCGAGGCGATCCGTACGCCAGCGGTTACGCAGGCCTTCGAGCGATTGGTTGCTGACCCGATGATCATGAGTCCGGCCGAATTTGCAGACAAGATCCGACGCGAGATCGAGATCAATGCGATGCTGGTCAAGGCAGCAGGCATACAGCCCGAATAGGCGTCAACGCCATGATGGAACTGATCGAATCGGCGGAAGCCTTCCGGGCGGAGGTCAAAGCATTTTGTTCGAGCCATCTGTCGGACCGATTGCGCCGAAGAGTGCTCGACAATCTGCTACTGACCAAGGCCGACTACCTCGAGTGGCTGGCTGCGCTCGAGCGCAGAGGCTGGTCGGTCGGGCACTGGCCCCGCGAGCATGGCGGCTGCGACTGGACGCCATTGCAACGGTTCGTCTTCGAGGAGGAGACCTCCAAGGCAGGGGCACCGTGGCTTATCCCCTTCGGGATCAACTATGTCGGTCCGGTCATCTACACCTTTGGAACCCCCGAGCAACAAGCACGCTTCTTACCGTCGATTCGAAACTCGAGCCGGTGGTGGGCACAGGGCTACTCCGAACCCTCGGCGGGATCGGATCTTGCCGCGTTGCGGACCCTGGCAATCCGCGATGGTGACGATTACGTCGTCACCGGGCAAAAGATCTGGACGACCTATGTGCAGTGGGCCGACTGGATGTTCTGCCTGGTGAGAACCTCGCAACAAGGCCCTCCCCAGCAGGGCATTTCGTTCCTGCTGATCGACCTTCGATCGCCAGGCATCACGATCCGTCCGATCCCGACCATGGACGGTTATCACCATGTCAACGAGGTTTTCCTCGATGAGGTGCGGGTCCCCGTGAGCAATCGCATCGGCGATGAGGGCGGAGGCTGGACCTGCGCCAAGTTTCTGCTCACCAATGAACGTATGCTGGTCTCGGAGGTCGGCCGCTCGACTCGAGAACTGTCCAAACTGAAGGCGATCGCATCCGGCATACGGCGGGGGGAGCGGGCGCTCATCTCGGATCGCTTGTTTGCGCGCCGGATCACCGAGCTCGAACTCCGTCTGTGGACGCTGCGCGCGACTTGTTACCGGGCGATTGCCGACGGCATCGAAGGGATAGATCTTGCGGCAGCGTCCTCGCAGATGAAGCTGCGTGGGTCGGAGCTTCGACAGGACATCGCCGAGGCGATGCTCGACGCAATCGGCAAGGCCGGGATCGTCTTCGATCCGAGCTCCGTCGAGGATCAGGGCCAGCTCCCTCCGATCGGGCGGCCCGAGTCGCCGGGCATTGTGCGCGACCACTTGCATGGCCGGGCCACGACCATCTACGGCGGATCGAATGAGATCCAGCGCCAGATCATCGCCAAAGCCGCGCTGGGCCTCTAAGCCATGAAAACACGCATCGATCCCGAAACGCTCCAGCTGCTGGCCGAGAGCATCGAGCGCTTTCGTATCGAACGACACAGTTTCGAGCAGCGTCTGAGGTGGCTTGACGGACCTGACGGATTCAGCCGCTCGCTATGGGCGGACTATGGTCGGATGGGCTGGCTCGCGCTGGGGCTGCCGACCGACGAAGGCGGTTTCGATGGGGACGCGCGACCGATCGCACAGCTGATGGATTACGTAGGTGCAGCCCTTGCGTTGGAGCCCATTTTCTCCTGCGCGGTGATCTCAGCCCGGCTGCTTTCTCACTCCCTGGACGATCAGGCGCGTCGCTTGCGGGGCGACTTGGCTGCTGGGCGCAGCATTATTGCAGTGGCCCATGATGAATCGATCGAAGAGAGCGCCTGCGGCGACGTCGATACCTGGATCGATGCCGGGCGCGCGCGGGGGGTCAAGCCGCTGGTGCTTCACGGCGACTGCGCCGATTGGCTGATCGTGAGCGGCCGCGATCGTGGCGGCCAATTGCGACTCGGTGTCCTGAAGCACAACGCTCCAGGGGTTGGTATCGAGCGGTATCGCCTGATTGACGGGCGCGGTGCGGCCCGGGTCACGCTCGATGATGCGCCGCTCGATCTGCTCGCCTTTGACGATGCGCGGGCCACGCTGGACCAGGTGCTTGATGAGGCACGACTTGCCTTATGCGCTGAGGTATTGGGCGCAGTGCGGGTGCTCAATGAGCTGACTCTCGCCCATCTGAAGACTCGTCAGCAGTTCGGTCGCAGCCTGGCGGCGAACCAGGTTTTGCAGCATCGGATGGTCGAATTGCATCTGTTGCAGCAGGAGTTGCGCGCAGTGATCGAGATGGGCTGGAGCGCAGTCAGTGCTCAGGCCGCCCAGCGCGGCGCAGCCGTAAGCGCCGCCTGCGCAGTCGCAACCACCGCTGCGCGGCAGAGTTCGCACGAGGCCGTGCAGATGCATGGCGGCATGGGAATCACTGCGGAGCTACCGGTCAGCCACTATTTCAAGCGACTGATGGTCTGTACCCGACTTCTGGGCGATCGCGATCAGCATCTGGATCGGTTCGCGACAGCGGGAGCGGCACCTGGATCGCCGGCAACATCATGAGTTCTGCCCCGCAGACGGCGCTGCCACCGATCGGATCGGACCTGTTCGACGTGGGCGGGGGCTCGCTGTTGGGTGGACGCTGTCGCGACTGCGGAGCGTTACGTTTCCCGCATCGCGGCTTCTGTGGCGCTTGCCAGGGCACGGCGATCGATCGAGCTCCACTGTCTCGCCAAGGACGGATCTATACCTTCACCATCGTCCGCCATCGGCCTCCCGGTTATCGGGGTCAAGCTCCCTACGCCATCGGCTATGTGGAACTCGCCGAAGGTCTGCGGGTGATGACAACGATTGCTGCGGAAGATCTTGAGTCTCTCCAGATTGGGGACTTGGTTGCCTTCGACTGGCTGGTTCTCGGCGAGGGCGAGCAGGCACGGCTGTCATGGTGCTACCGACGGCTCGAGGCAAGCGGATGAGTGACATCGTCGTCGAAGGCGTCGGCATGCATCCCTTCGGTCGCTTTGGCGCAAAGCCCG
>CAZAVT010000104.1:0-2765 GCA_964488395.1 uncultured Burkholderiaceae bacterium
GGCGGCGATGAGCGCGCCTACCGTTAGGCGCCGGGCATTGATCGTCATGCTGGTCTCCCTGTGTGGGCGGCTGGAACCGCTGTTCGAATGGTTCTGATTGTGGTTTCGCGCCCGCTCCGTGGGCAAGAGCGCAGACGCTCGAGGTTTGGCCAAATGTCTACAATGTGGAATCGTCAACTCTGCCCAAACGGTCATGAATGCGCGATCGCGTCCTTCCACTCCCCTGCGCTCCGGCACGCAGTCGGTCGAGCGGGCGATTCAGCTGCTGCGCGAACTGACGCTGCGGGCGCGAGTCGGCTGGGGCTTGCGCGATCTGTCCGAGCGCTGCGGTCTCTCGCATTCAACAACGCACCGCCTGTTGCAGGCGCTGGTTCGCGAGGGTCTGGCGGTGCAGCGTCGATCGGACCGTCGCTACCTGCCGGGGCCCCTGGTCTTCGATCTGGGGCTCGCGATGTCGGCACAGGCGGAATTTGTCGATCGCTGCCGCCCGTTCCTGCAGGCGCTCTCAGATCGCTTCGAGGCACAGGCAATCCTCTTTTTGCGAAGCGCCGACGAGTGGGTCTGCGGCGCTCTGGCGGGGCCGCCTGCGTACCTAGGCGGTGGACTGGAACCAGGGTCGCGCCGACCCCTGCTGACCAGTGCCGGAGGCATCGCCATGTTGGTGGCGCTGAGCGAGGCAGAGCGGGCGGCCGTGGTGCGTCAAAACCTCGGTCAGCTCAGCTTCTTGGGTCCAGCGGCGACCGATCGGCTATTACAGGTGCTCGCGCGCTCGGTGGAGTTGGGCTTTGCCTGGAACCGGGGCGAGATCAATCGTGGCGTGCATTCATTGGGGTTGGCAATCCGTCTGCAAGGGGCGGCTCCCGCGATCGTGGGGGCGATTGCGCTCTCAGGGTCAGAGGCTGTTGTCTCAAGCCTCACGGTCGAGGTCATGCGAGAGGCGATGCACGACGCCGTGCGGGGCATCGAGTCCCTCGCGACCCAGTGCTTCGCCCATCTCGCCTGATCGGCGTCGAGACCCTCAAGCAGGCAGGCTCGGCGGTCGCGCGAGCATCTGCAGCAGCACGTAATTCAGGACGCCCCCGTGCCGGTACCAGTCCAACTCCGCCGCCGTGTCGATCCGGACCTTCAGGCGGATCGTGTTCATTGAACCGTCGGGCCGATGCAGGTGCGCGTCGATCAGATCGAGAGGCCGGATCGACGACAAACCCCGAATCTCGAAGGTTTCAGCGCCGGTGAGTCCGAGGGTCTTGCGGGTCACGCCTGGCTCGAACTCGAGCGGCAAGACGCCCATGCCGGTCAGATTGGCCCGGTGAATGCGCTCGAAACTCTCGGCGATCACCGCGCGAATGCCCAGCAGACGTGTGCCCTTGGCCGCCCAGTCGCGCGAGGAACCGCAGCCATAGTCACGCCCCGCGATGACCAGCGCGGGTACGCCACTGGCCTGATAGCGCATCGCAGCGTCGTAGACGGACATCGGCTCGCCCGATGGCATCCAGCGGGTGTGGCCGCCCTCGATGCCTGGGACCAGTTCGTTACGCACCTGCAGGTTTGCGAAGGTTCCTCGGATCATCACTTCGTGATTGACCCGACGTGCTCCGTAAAAGCTGAAGTCGGCGGGTTTGACGCCCAATTGGATCAGGTATCGGCCGGCCGGGCTGTCGGTTGCGATCGCACCGATCGGCGAAATATGGTCGGTCGTGATGCTGTCGCCGAGCATGAGGAGCGGCCTGCCACCCACGATGTCTGAAATTGGCGCAGGCTCGCGCGACTGTCCGTCGAAGAAGGGCGGTCGGACGATGTAGTCGCTTTGCGCAGGCCAATCGAACCGTTGGCCGGTTGCGGCGTGCAGCGACTCCCAGCTGTCAGCGCCAGCGAGTCCGCGACCATAGCGGTCTCTATAGAGCTCAGGCGTCACTGTCGCGCGGATCACCGCTTCGATCTCCGCGTCCGAGGGCCAGATGTCTGCGAGGAAGACCGGGCGCCCCTGAGCGTCGTGGCCCAGTGGATCGGTTCGCAGGTTGATCCGGACTGATCCGGCGATGGCGTACGCGACCACCAGCGGGGGGGCGGCGAGGTAGTTGGTCTTTGCGAGTGGGTGGATCCGGCTCTCGAAGTTCCGGTTCCCCGACAGCACCGCGGTGACGATTAACTTGCGGCGGGTGACTTCGTCGGTCACCGCTGGGTCCAGGGGACCCGAGTTACCCATGCAACTGGTGCAGCCGTAGCCCGCAATATGAAACCCCAGCTGATCGAGCGCAGGCTGCAGCCCTGCCTTGGCGAGATAGTCGGTGACGATCCGTGAGCCGGGTGCGAGTGAGGTCTTGACCCAGGGTGGGGTTCGCAAGCCGCGCGCGACCGCATTGCGGGCGAGGAGCCCGGCGGCAATCATCACCGAAGGATTCGACGTGTTGGTGCAACTGGTGATCGCGGCGATCACGACATGCCCATCCTTGAGGGGTACCGGCGCTTCAGGCTGGGGTTCGGCCGGGGTGCCGGGCTTGTAGAAGCGGCTCAGCGCGTCCTCGAAACCCTGCGCCACGTCGCCCAAGGCAACGCGATCTTCGGGTCGGCGAGGTCCGGCGAGGCTGGTCTCTACACTGGCTAGATCAAAGTCGACCACCGAGCTGAAGGCAGGCTCGGGCGTGGTCGCGTCCTGCCAGAGTCCCTGCGCTTTTGCGTAGGCCTCGACAAGCGCGATGGAACGCTCACTGCGGCCTGTGAGACGGAGGTAAGCGAGGGTCTCGGTGTCGATTGGAAAATAGGCG
>CAZAVT010000104.1:2775-10764 GCA_964488395.1 uncultured Burkholderiaceae bacterium
AGCAACTGTCGCGCCATACTCGACCGACATGTTGGCGAGTGTCGCCCGTTGGGGCAGCGAAAGCTCGCCAAGTGACGGTCCGCAGAATTCGACAAACGCGGCCACGACACCCTTGCGGCGCATCGCCTGGGTCATCGTCAGGACCAGATCGGTGGTGGTCACCCCGGGGCGTAGCCGGCCGCTGAGCCGGATACCGATCACCTCCGGGACCCGGATCTGCATTGGCTCTCCAAGCATCGCAGCGGCCGCTTCGATTCCGCCAATGCCCCAGCCGAGGACGCCCAAGCCGTTGATCATGGGTGTGTGGCTGTCCATACCCACCATGGCGTCCGGAAACGCGAGGGTCTCGCCACGACCGTTGACTTGCTCGCAGATCACCTGGGCGAGTAGTTCCAGGTTCATCTGGTGCAGGATGCCGTTGCCTGGTGGAATGAGGCGGAAGCGCTCGAAGGCCTGTTGCGCCCAGCGCAGGAACTCATAGCGTTCCCGGTTACGCTCGATTTCCAATTGCATGTTCCGTGTCAGCGCGTCAGGCTGCGCCCAGTGCTCGATCGACACGGAGTGATCCACGATCAGGTCGATCGGGATCTGCGGATTGACCCGGCTCATGTCGCCGCCCAGCTCGCGCATGGCGTCTCGCATGGCCGCGAGGTCGGCGAGCAGCGGAATGCCGGATGAGTCGGGCAGAATCACCCTGACTGGGTGAAACGGGATCTCCCCCGCAGCGCTGCGGTGCGAGGTCCAGGCGAGGAGCTCGCGCAGGTGCTGATCGGTCACCCGTCGTCCGTCGTGGTGCCGCAGGACCGATTCGAGCAGGATCTTGAGCGATCGCGGCAGCGGCGCCGGGTCGCCCAGACCGAGGATGGGGAGCGTGGCGAGGCTTGCATAGCGATAGCGCGCGTGGCCGGTGTCGAGCGTCTGCCAACGGGTCTGTTCGATCATAGCTTGTGGGGGTCCTGGCCGGGTTCTGGGGAAGGGTGAGGGCGGTCGAGCCGCAGGTTGACGCTGATGGTCACGACTGAGCAGAATAAGCGATGGACACTTTTCGTATTGAAGGCTGCACGGGAGCCATTGGCGCCGAAGTGACTGGCATCGACCTGGCCCGACCGATCGCTGCCTCGACCATGGCCAAGCTCCGTGCGGCGTGGCTGCAGCATCTCGTGCTGGTTTTTCGCGATCAGGATCTGGACAGCGCGGCGTTTCTGGCGTTCGCCCGACGATGGGGAGAGCCCATCGAGTATCCATTCGTCAAGGGTCTCGAGGGCTACCCCGAGATCATTGCCGTTCGCAAGCTCGAGCATGAACGCACCAACTTTGGCGGAGTCTGGCATTCCGACACCACCTATCTGCCCGTCCCGCCCATGGCTTCGATGCTGCTCGCCCGCGAATTGCCGCCCCAGGGCGGGGATACGCTCTTTGCGAGCATGTATGCGGCCTACGAAACGCTCTCGGACGGTTTGCGCGCGACGCTGGATGCCTTGCGCGCGGTCAGTTCCTCTGCGCTTGCTGACGTTTCGAAGACTCGCGAGGACACGATGCGTGGGCAAGGTGGCACCGGGGGATCGCCCGCCGTTCTGACCGCGGAACATCCAGTGGTGCGGACCCACCCCGAGACCGGCCGAAAGGCGCTGTTCATCAATCGGGCCCATACCGCACGATTCGTCGGCTGGACCGACAGCGAGTCCCGCCCGATGCTCGAGATGCTGTTTGCCCATCAGATCAGCGCCGAGTTCTGCTTCAGGTTGCGCTGGCGGCCCGGGACGCTCGCGATCTGGGATAACCGCTGCGCTCAGCATTATCCGGTCAATGACTATCATGGTTATCGCCGCCTGATGCATCGCATCACGCTGGCAGGTACGGTTCCAGTTTGATCAGCCTAGTTTCTTGACGCGCTCCACCAGATCGCGCTCGTAGGCGTCCGCCTGTGCGAGTCCGATCAGGGCTTGCCGCTCCTGGAAGCTCATCATCCGGTCGAGCAGGCTCTCGGTTGTTCCCTGCTCGCGCAGGACCTTCAGACCAGCTCGGATGGCAAACGCACCGAGATAGAGTGCCGCGTTGGCGTAAAGGATGATGCGGTAGCCCATGCTCTTCAGCTCGCTGTCATGCAGCAAAGGTGTGCGGCTGCGCTCAACCATATTGGCCACCAGTGGTACGCCACGGAAGGCCTCGCCGACCCGGCGCAGTTCATCCGCGCTGGAGGGTGCCTCGAAGAAAAGCGCATCGACACCAGTCGCCATGTACCGGTGCGCCCGCTCGAGCGCTCGATCAAAACCCTCAGGGCCGCGGGCATCGGTGCGGGCAATGATGAGGAAGTTTGGGTCGGTGCGCGCGTCGAGCGCGGCCTGCAATCGGTAAAGCATCTCCTCGGCGGGCACCACTGACTTGCCCTCGAAGTGGCCGCAGCGCTTGGGGAACAATTGATCCTCAATATGAAGGCCGGACGCACCGGCCCGCTCATACATCCGCAGGGTGCGCCTCACGTTGGCCACACCGCCGAACCCGGTGTCACAGTCGGCGATCACAGGCACTGAAACGGCATCGCTGATCCGCTCGACCTGCGAGGCCAGTTCATTGAGTGTCACCAGGCCGATGTCGGGTCCGCCCAGATAGGTATTGGCCGTACCGCCACCGGTCACATAGACCACCGGAAAGCCAGCGGCTTCGATCAGACGGGCGGTAAAACAGTCAGTCGCACCGGGGACGATGCCGGGCCCCCCCTCGGCAAGGAGTTGTCGCAGGCGAAGTGAGCGGGGATTGTTCATGTCGGGGGCTTTCGATCAGGTCGAGAGACGAGTGACTCTTGAGGCTCGAAGCGGCAGGCTCCAATCACTCGGGTTTGATACCGGCTGAGCGCACGGTCGCAGACCAACGCTTCACGTCATCGGCCAGGATGCGCCCGAACTGCTCGGGGGCGTTGGCCAGCGGGTCCATGCCCTGCTTGAGGAACCAGGGCTTGGTCTCATTCGAACTGAGTACACGATTGATCTCGCTGTTCAGCCGTTCGATGATTGGTTGGGGAGTTCCGGCTGGTGCAAACAGCCCGATCCAGAACGCCGCTTCAAAGCCCGGGAGGCCCGACTCGTTGGCGGTAGGTACATCAGGCAGGGCCGGCGAGCGGGTCGGGCCATTGATCGCGAGTGCTCGCAGCTTGCCTGATTGGATATGGGCAACGGCCGACGAGACGCCTGTAAACATGAAGGGCACCTCGCCCGCAATGGTGGCAACAACGCTCGGTGTCGAGCCCTTGTAGGGCACGTGCTCGATGTTGAGCTTGGTCATGTCGCGGAACATTTCGGCGGTCAGGTGGGGCGAACTGCCGATGCCCGCCGAGCCGTACAGCACCGGTCTCGGGCTCGCCTTGATCCAGTCGATCAGCTCCGCAATCGTGCGCGCCGGGACGCTCGGGTGCGTGACCAGAACACTGGTCGAATACCCGAACATCGCAACAGGCGCAAAGTCCCGCACCGGATCGTAGGGCAGCTTCGGGTAGAGCGAGGGATTGATCGCCAGGGTACCCGTGCCGCCGACGAGCAGTGTGTAGCCATCCGGCTTTGCCTTCATGGCGATTTCGGTGCCAATGATGCCATTGGCACCGGCGCGATTCTCGATCACGATCGACTGGCCCAAGGCGGGCGCGATTCGAGCACCGATCTCGCGGGCGACGAGATCCGTCGACCCGCCCGCAGCCTGCGGGACGACGAAGCGGATCGTGGTTCTTGGGTAGTCCGCCTGGGCCTGAGCAGGGCCTGCCGCGAGTCCGCTCAGGAGCGCCGCGACCAGCCCGGTTGCTGCTGTCAGGAAAGCGCCCGTCATCGGCGATCGGTCCCTGAGGAAGCAATGAGCGCTCAAGCGCTTCGGTATCGAGCCAGCACGGGGCAGGGTGGGCATTGGGTTTCTCCTCGCTGGGGCCTCGTCGAAACCGCTTGGGGGCTCTGCGAGGTCGGTTGGCCGAATTGCGCTATGGTTTCTAACGGACGGGTGCTGACCGGGGCGATTCTGTCAGTGGCGTGAGAGTGGTGCAAGAGGGACATTGAATGAGGAGCGACCGATCGCTCACGGCCGCGTTAGCATTACCCCTCATCCGAAAGCGAACCTGGACAATCGCCATGAAACCGACCGCCGCCTTCCTTCCCGCCGATCCCGACGTCGACCATTATCAAGCCCGCCATTTCGTCTGGTCGGTGGACGGGGCGGTGGCGACCATCACCCTCAATCGGCCGGAGCGCAAGAATCCGCTCACCTTCGAGTCCTATGCTGAACTGCGGGATCTGTTTCGTGCGCTGGTCCAGTCGCGCACGAGCAAGTCGGTCGTCGTGACGGGCGCCGGCGGCAATTTCGGTTCAGGCGGCGACGTTCACGAGATCATCGGTCCGCTGGTGGCGCTCAAAGAAGCTGGCGATATGGCGGGACTGCTCGCCTTTACCCGGATGACGGGTGATCTGGTCAAGGCCATGCGTGCCGCCCCACAGCCCATTATTGCCGCGGTGGACGGTATCTGTGCCGGAGCGGGAGCGATCATCGCGATGGCGTCGGATCTGCGTTTCGGCACGGCAGCCAGCAAGGTCGCGTTCCTCTTCGTGCGCGTCGGGTTGGCCGGTGCCGACATGGGCGCCTGCAATATCCTGCCGCGACTCATCGGCGCCGGCCGGGCGGCCGAGCTGCTCTACACGGGCCGCGCAATGGACGGGCTGGAGGCCGAACGCTGGGGGTTCTACAACCGCTTGTGTAGTCCCGAACAGGTGCTCGCCGAGGCGCAGGAGCTCGCCGCGTCCCTCGCGCGGGGCCCGACCTTTGCTCACGCCATGACCAAGCGCTGCCTTCACCAGGAATGGAGCATGGGCATCGACGAAGCGATCGAGGCCGAGGCACAAGCCCAGGCGATTTGCATGCAGACGGGTGATTTCGAACGGGCCTGCCGGGCTTTCGTCGCGCGAGAAACGCCCAGGTGCGGAGGCAATTGATGAGCGCGCCGGGGATCAGGGATCGAGCGTGGACGGCAGCCAGGTGACCAGGCCGGGGAAGAGTGCCAGCAGCAGGATCACCAGGAGGTGTGCCAGCACATGGGGTGCGACCCCAATGAAGGCATCTCGCACCGGGATCTTCGAGTAGGCCGAGACGACGAAGACATTCAGACCGACGGGTGGCGTCACCAGTCCGACTTCTGCCGTCACGATCACGATGATGCCGAACCAGATGGGGTCAAATCCCAGCGAAGTGATCACTGGCAGGACGACCGGTACCGTGAGGAAAAGAATCGCGATTTGATCCATGATGCAACCGAGCATCAGGTAAAGCAGCACGATGAGCGAGAAGATGACCCAACGTGAAACCTCGAGCCCGCTGATGAAACCCACCAGTGACTGGGTGAACCCTGTCAGCGTGAAGTAGTAGCTGAAGATCTGAGCGCACATCACGATCAGGACGATCATGCAAGAGGTGCGGGAGGCGCGAAACAGCGCCTCGAAGAAATTGGCGCGACTCAGCTTGCGGCGCAGCGCCGCGATGGCGAGCGCCCCAAACGCCCCGAGGCTCGCCGCCTCGGTCGGGGTCGCAATGCCGAGGTAAATGCTGCCGGTCACCATCATGATCAGGGCCAGCATGGGGCCGACGACTCGCAGCGAGGCAAACTTTTCGGCCATCGTATGTCGCGTTCCGGGCGGCGCGTGCTCGGGGTTGATCGCGACCAGCACCAGCACCGTGGCAATGATCACCGCAGTGACGAGTAGGCCCGGGATGATGCCGGCGATTAGCAGCTGGCTGATGCTCAGCTGCGCGATGAGGCCATAAAGGATGATCGCGACCGATGGCGGAATCAGCATCGCCAGCGTACCTGAGATCGCCACGACCCCCGCCGCTAGGCGCGGATCGTAGCGCGCCCGGATCATCGCGGGGATCGTCGTGCCCGATAAGGTACTCGCCGCGGCGGTCGAGGAGCCAGAGATCGCTCCGAAGCCCGCGCCGGCGAGCGCC
This sequence comes from uncultured Burkholderiaceae bacterium, assembly GCA_964488395.1. GTDB lineage: Bacteria > Pseudomonadota > Gammaproteobacteria > Burkholderiales > Burkholderiaceae_E > SYIM01. The sequence continues at coordinate 8,746 of CAZAVT010000104.1, forward strand.
GTTGAGATCGCAAGGCCTGCAGGGGTTCGGCCCAGCCACACGCGAGCGCTGTCGAACAGCTCGTCGGCGATCCGGCTGATGATGATGAACTCGGCCATCAGCATGAACATCGGAATCGTCACCAGCTCGTAGGACGAGGTCGTCGAGAGCGGCGTGGTTCGCAGGATCCCAATGACCATGTCGACCCCGCCCACCAGGAAAAGCCCAACCATGCCCGAAACGCCCAAGGCGAAGGCGACAGGCATGCCGAAAAACAGCAGAAACAAGAGGACGATGAGGCCCACGGCGACGACCATCAGTGCACTCCCTCCGAGCCTCGCTCCTCGGCCTCAGGGTCACAGGACACGCCCGTGACAAAGGCGATGGCGCGCCGGATCAAACTCAGGAGCATCCGCAGGCAGAGCAGCCCCGTGCCTAGCGCTGCGACGGCAAAGGGCGGCCAGGTCGGCCAGGGGATCGCGCCATCGACGACATCGCCGGCGAGCAGGGCTTCGAGCCCCTGGCTGACAAGGAGGTAAAGGATCAGCCCAAACAAGGCGATCGACGCTGCATAACCGAGCAGCTCGGAGGCCGCGAGCAACCGGGTCCCGCGCAAACGCTGAATCAGGTCGACCTTGATATGAATCCCTCGGCGAAAGCTCTCCGACAAGGCGAGAAAGATCGAAAAGCTCACCAGATACATCGAGACCGCATCGTAGGACCAGCTGAGCGGCGCCGAAAACACGTAGCGCAGCACGACGTCGACGACCACGATCATCATGATTGCGACGAGGCCGGTTGCCGCGCCGTACATACAAGCATCCTCAACCCTGCGCAGCCCCCGCGACACGCGCTCGATCGCTGTCATGACGGTTGCGCCGGCGTGCAGCGAATCACGCCTTGCGCCTCGAGCGATTCAATGCCCTGGGTATCGAAACCAAGTTCAGTGAGGATTTCGGCCGTATGCTCCCCAAGCAGCGGCGCAGCCCGCGAAAACGAGGCGGGTGTCTTGGAGAACTGGACGGGGGGCCTAGTCAACCGCAGACGCCCGTCGACGGGGTCGTCAAGTTCTTGAAAAAAGCCGACATCGTGCAGATGCGGATCGGTCAACAGGTCTTCGGTCGTCTGGACTGGCGCAACCGGGATCCCTGCTTCTTCCAGGAGCTGTACCCACTGTGCTGTGTCCTGCTCGGCCAGGATGTCGGCAACCAGGGCACAGAATTCTGCCATGTGGGCACTGCGCGCGGCTTGGCTCGAAAAGCGGGGGTCGAGCCCAATCCCGTTGCGGCCTGACAGCTGGGCGAATCGCTGCCATTGCTTGTCGTTGTAGACCAGCACTGAGATGTAGCCGTCACGGGTTCGGTAAGGCCGCCGATCCGGCGTGACCGCCCGGGTGTACACCGGGGGGCCCATCGCCGGCTCGTAGACCGAGCCCGCGATGTGTTCGACGAGCAGGAACGAGGCCATCGTCTCGAACATGGGTATCTCGAGCTCCTGGCCCTCGCCAGTGCGTTGTCGATGGAACAGCGCTGCCGCGATCGCATAGGCTCCTGAAAGCGCAGTGACCTTATCACCGAGCACCGTGGTGACATACTGCGGGGCAGGATTGATCCTCGCCTGCAGCATGGCCATGCCGCTCATCGCCTGGATCGTATCGTCGTAGGCTGATTTGTCCGAATAGCGCCCTGCCCGGCCATAGCCGTAGAGGTTGGCATAGACGACCGATGGATTGATCGCTCGCACGGCCTCGTAGTCCAGCTGAAGCTTCCGGATCGCGGCGAGTCGCATCGAGTGGAGCACGACGTCGGCGCCCTCTGCGAGTCGCAGCGCGATGGCCCGCCCCGCAGCCTGGCTGAGGTCGATCACGATGCCGCGCTTGCCGCGGTTCAGATTGGTGAAGATACCGGACCGGCCGGTGGTCCGCGCGGGTCCGACGTAGCGTGAGGTATCGCCCTGGGGGCTTTCGACCTTGATCACCTCGGCGCCGAGGTCGGCAAGCACCTGGGTGCAGTAGGGCCCCATCAGCACCGAGGTCAGGTC
>CAZAVT010000105.1:0-255 GCA_964488395.1 uncultured Burkholderiaceae bacterium
AAGGCGAGCCCGAATGAGGGCGTGATAACCGGTATAGAAGGCGAGCAAACCATCGTTTGGTCGATTTTCCCGTGTGAGCGAGGACGCACTTTTCTTTGCAGCATCGTGGTATGCGTAGGCCAGTCGCGGGCCAAACCAGGCCGCACCCAGATCGGCGGCGAGAAGCGCAAGCAACGACAACTCCTCCCAGGGATCAACTTGTCGGAGCAGCGGGCTGCAGTCGAGCGCGTCGATCAACCGCACCGGCCCGAATGA
>CAZAVT010000105.1:265-10731 GCA_964488395.1 uncultured Burkholderiaceae bacterium
GGGGACCCTGTCCAGATGCAGGTGTGCCGGACGCAGGTCGCCGTGACTGTCGATCACTTGCCCCAAGCGGACCCGTGCCTCAAGGGCCGGTGCCAGTGCGAGTGCGCGAGAACGCCACTGGCCGACCAACTCGATGTCACCCAGTAGCGGCGCGCAAAGCTCGATCTGGCGACTGAACCGCCGTACGAAGCGACCGCTGTCCAACCTGGATTGCGGCTGACTCGTGTGCAGCGCAAGGAGCGATTCGCCGATCCTTGAGGCTGCATCGGGGCCAGCGCGTCCGGTCCGCAGCCGATGCTCAAGGAACCCGCCCGATTCGAGCCGTTGCATCCGCAACACGGTCTCAATCGGTCTTTCGCCGGTGTTGACCGCCACTCCCGGAATCAGGTGGGTCCGACCCAGGGGGTCGACGCACAGGCTCCACAGATCGTGATAAATCGCTGGAGAGAAGCGTTGATTCAAGGCAAGTTCCGCGCCGCAGGCCGAGCGCCGGCGAGCTTGGCTGATCTCCAGGGTAGCGCCGCGGCGCGTCGCCCGCCGGCATTTCCAGGCCGTATCGCCGGCGAGCACGATCCAGGCCGCGCTCGTCCCAATGATCCGGATGCGGCCCTTTCGGCCCGGCGTCGCTGCCGCGATCGCCTCGATCAGGCGTCGATCAGGCCCGTCTGCCGTCGGGTCAGCGGTGTTCAGCCGGCCAGTCCTCACATACACTTCCCGGTTAGATGGCAAGATGGCCAGAAGCCTTGCATGACGGGACGGGCATCGATCCGTCGTCGATCAAGCAGGGCCGTCAGGGAGCGCAAGCATGTTTCCAGTTTCCGTACTCGATCTGGTGCCGATCCGCCGTGGCGATACCGCCGGGCAGGCGCTCGCGCTTGCGCTGGATCTCGCGCGCCAGGTCGAGCGTTTTGGTTTCCGCCGCTACTGGGTTGCTGAGCATCACAACATGGTTGGTATCGCGAGTGCCGCCACCTCGGTCGTGATCGGTTGGCTCGCCGGCGGCACCAGCACCATCCGCGTGGGTGCGGGGGGCATCATGCTGCCCAACCACAGCCCGCTCGTGATCGCCGAACAGTTCGGGACACTGGCCTCGCTTTATCCGGGTCGAATCGATCTGGGCCTGGGCCGGGCGCCGGGCACCGATCAGCGGACTTTTCAGGCCATGCGGCGCGACCCGATGGCCGCCGAGCACTTTCCCGAAGATGTTCTGGAGGTGCGTGAACTGCTGGGGCCCCTGCAGCCCGAGCAGCGGATCCGCGCCGTACCGGGCTACGGCACTGAGGTGCCGCTGTGGATTCTCGGTTCAAGTCTCTACGGCGCGCAGGTCGCAGCCCATTTCGGCCTGCCGTATGCGTTTGCCTCGCACTTCGCGCCGGCCGCCCTCGATCAGGCGCTCTCGGTCTACCGAACCCACTTCCGACCCTCGGCCCAACTCGACCGGCCCTGGGCGATGGCGGCTGTGAACGTGGTCGCTGCAGACAGTGACGAGCAGGCATTGCACCTGTTCACCAGCCACCAGCAGCGCGTCACGGACATGTTGCGCAATGCGCGTGCAACGCTCGCTCCGCCCATCGACGACATCGACCAGTATTGGACCCCCGCCGAACGGGCTCACGCCGAACGTATGCTGGAGTGCTCGATCGTCGGTGGTCCGGACAAGGTGGCTCGGGGCCTGCAGCGTTTCATCGACCGAACGGACGCCGACGAAGTCATCGTCAACGGGATGATCTACGATCACGCCGCCCGAGTGCGCTCGTTCGAGATCCTGGCGCAGGCCGCCCGATCCATCGCTGGGCCCAGCTTGGCACACGGCCGCTCGCCGAGCCGGGCCGCTGCCTGAGGCGGGTGCTTCGGCAGCGGGACGCTCACATGTTGCGCCGGTACTGCCCGCCTACCTCGAAAAGCGCATCGGTGATCTGACCGAGCGAGCAGACACGCACGGCCTGCATCAATTGCTCGAAAACGTTGTCGCCGGCGATCGCCGCACGGCGCAGCCTCTCGAGCATCGCCGCGCTATGGTCCGCATGTCGAGCCTGAAAGTCGGCGAGCCGTGCCAACTGCGAGCGCTTCTCGTCCTCGGTCGAGCGGGCGAGTTCGAGGGTCTTTGGAATCGGTTCGCCCTCGGGATTGCGAAAGGTGTTGACGCCCACGATCGGATATTCACCCGTGTGCTTGAGCATCTCGTAATGAAGGCTCTGGTCCTGGATCGAACCACGCTGATAACCGGTTTCCATGGCTCCCAGCACGCCTCCGCGCTCACTGATGCGCTCGAACTCCGCCAGCACGGCCTCTTCAACCAACTCGGTCAGTTCGTCGATGATGAAGCTGCCCTGGGTGGAGTTCTCGTTCTTCGCCAAACCCCATTCCCGGTTGATGATCAGCTGGATCGCCATGGCACGGCGCACGCTCTCAGGTGTCGGCGTGGTGATCGCCTCGTCGTAGGCGTTGGTGTGCAGGCTGTTGGCGTTGTCGTAAGTCGCGATCAGGGCTTGCAGGGTCGTACGGATGTCATTGAAAGCAATTTCCTGTGCGTGCAGCGAACGACCGCTCGTCTGGCAGTGGTATTTGAGTTTCTGGCTCCGTTCGTTCGCGCCATAGCGATCTCGCATCGCAACGGCCCAGATCCGTCGCGCGACCCGGCCCAGGACCGTGTACTCGGGATCCATCCCCGCGGAGAAGAAAAACGACAGGTTGGGGGCAAAGTCGATCTTCATGCCGCGGGCCAGATAGGCCTCGACGTAGGTGAAGCCGTTGGCCAGTGTGAACGCGAGCTGGCTGAGCGGGTTGGCGCCGGCTTCGGCGATGTGATAGCCGGAGATCGAGACCGAGTAAAAGTTGCGGACTTCGTGGCGGACGAAATACTCCTGGATATCGCCCATGAGCTTGAGGCTGAATTCGGTCGAGAAGATGCAGGTGTTTTGGGCCTGGTCCTCCTTGAGGATGTCGGCCTGGACGGTGCCGCGCACCGAGGCGAGCGCCTGTGCGGTGAGCGCCTGCCGCTCGGACGGATCGGGTTCGCGCCCCTCGCGCTCACAAAAGCGATCGATCACCTGATCGATCGCAGTATTCATGAACATCGCGAGGATGGTCGGCGCCGGGCCGTTGATGGTCATCGATACGCTGGTCGCCGGATCGCACAGGTCAAAGCCCGAATACAGCTCCTTCATGTCCTCCAGCGTGGCGATCGATACGCCTGAGTTGCCAACCTTGCCATAGATGTCGGGCCGCAGGTCGGGGTCCTGGCCGTACAGGGTTACCGAATCGAAGGCAGTCGACAGGCGCCTTGCCGGCATGCCTGAGGACAGCATGTGAAAACGGCGGTTGGTCCGTGCCGGGTCGCCCTCGCCCGCGAACATCCGGGTCGGATCCTCGCCCTCTCTGCGAAAGGCAAACACGCCAGCGGTAAAGGGGAAGAAACCCGGTAGGTTTTCGAGCATCAGCCAGGCGAGCAATTGACCCTGATCGGTGTAGCGAGGCAGCGCCACGCGAGGGATCCGTGTTCCGGAAAGCGTGCGCCGAGTGAGTGGCGTGCGAATCTCACGGTCGCGCACTCTTACCACCTGCTCATCGCCGCTGTAGTCGCGCGCGATGTTTGGCCAGTCGCAGAGCAGCCGCAGGGCGCGCGGTTCGAGCATTGCTTCGCGCTCGCGCGCCAGCGCTTCGAGCGCATCACGCGCCTTCTGCTTGTCCGGGCTGGCCTCGAACAGCATCCGACTTGATTGGCGGCCGGGTTGCCGGCGCGGAGGGCGGTGCTCTGCTCGCGCACGGCGGCCTTGTAGGCGCGCACGCTGCTCGCAATCTCGGCGAGATAGCGCGCACGAGCCGCTGGAACAATCACGTTCTGCCCCACCGAATGGCGGGTGGTGACAACCGGCAGCCGACCGGTTTGCGCACGGTCGATCAGGCCCCGTTCGATGAGGCGCGGCCGCATTGCCTGGTAGAGCGCCGTTACGCCCTCGTCGTTGAAGCGGGCTGCCTGAGTGCCGTAGACCGGCATTGCATCGAGTGACTCGCTGAAGCGTTCTCGGTTGCGTTGATATTGCTTGCTCACGTCACGTAGTGCGTCGAGCGCGCCACGGCGGTCGAACTTGTTGATCGCGACGAAGTCAGCGAAATCCAGCATGTCAATTTTTTCGAGCTGGCTCGCAGCGCCGAATTCTGGCGTCATGACATAGAGCGATGTATCCACGAGCGGCACGATCGCTGCATCGCCCTGCCCGATGCCGGACGTTTCGACCAGGATCAGGTCAAAGCCGGCCACCCGGCAGGCAGCGATCGCATCGCCCAGGGCGGCGCTCACTTCTGCGCCAGCTGAACGCGTGGCGAGCGAGCGCATGTAGAGATTTGGGTGGTGGATTGCGTTCATGCGGATCCGGTCGCCGAGGAGCGCGCCACCTGACTTGCGGCGGGTCGGATCGACCGACAGGATCGCGATCCTCAGTTGGTCGTCGTGGTCAAGCCTGAAGCGACGGATCAACTCATCAGTCAGCGAGCTCTTACCGGCGCCGCCCGTGCCGGTGATGCCTAACACCGGCACGGGGCGGCTGACCGAGGCCTGCCGCAACGCAGCCATTGCGTCCGTGTCGATCTGTTCGTTCTCGAGCGCGGTGATCCAGCGGGCGAGCGGCTGGGTGTGCGCGAAGATGCCGGCTGTTACCGGCGCGGCTGCAGCCCGGTGAGCGCAGTCCACGAGCGCAGAGATCGGTGGCAGGCCCGACAAAGTCACCGGGTCGGTATCGCAGCGCTGGATCATGTCGGCGATCATGCCGTGCAGGCCCATTCGCTGTCCGTCCTCAGGCGAGTAGATCCGATTAACGCCGTAGGCCTCGAGCTCACGGATCTCATCGGGCACGATCACCCCGCCGCCTCCACCGAACAACTGGATGTGCGCTGAGCCGCTGGCCCTTAGGGCGTCGACCATGTACCGGAAGAACTCGACATGCCCGCCTTGATAGGACGAGACGGCGATGCCCTGCACATCCTCTTGAAGTGCGCAGTTGACGACTTCCTGGACTGAGCGATTGTGCCCGAGGTGAATGACCTCGCAGCCCATGCTCTGAATCAGGCGACGCATGATATTGATCGCTGCATCGTGACCGTCGAACAGCGCGGCTGCGGTCACGAAGCGGACCTTGTTGAGCGGGCGGTACAAGGCAGCCTGTGAGGAGTCGGACATGGGCGTTTCCCTTCTGTCCGATCGAATCTAATCGACCGTCCGGAGCGGGTCAAATCAGGGGAAAGTGTTGTTGGCCTGTGCCTCGGCGCGATCTGCGGTACGGCGGGCACTCAGAAGCCGATCCGCAGGCCATACTGCTCCTCGAGCCAGTCTGCATAGGCTGCGATATCGACTTCGCCGACGATCATGGCGCTCTCGCCGGCCCTGGGCTTGCGGTAGTGGCGGATCAGATCCTGGGTCTGTTGCCATGACAGCCCGGCACCGCTCAGGGCCCGCTGGGGTACGGCACGAGTGGGGCCGGAGGCGGGATCGCCGAATCGCACCTCACGATCGGGCCCTGGACGGGTGATCGAGCGGCTGTCGTGGACCAGGGGCTCAGAGACGATCTGCCAGGCCGGGTCGAGCGCGGCCAGGTCGACGCCCGCTGCGCGGGCATGCTGGTACATCCAGGTGAGCGTCACATCGGCGAGGTCGCCCTCGCTGTGGCTGCCGCCAATGTCGGCATGGTCGCCGATGAAACTGCGCTCCACGCGCAGCCGCGACGGGGTCGCAGAGGCCGTTGATCGGATGCCAGCAGCGCCTGCCGCAGCGGTGAGCCCCGTAGCCCCGCTCGGTGAGTGCGCAGACCGGGCGGGCAGGATCGATTCCAGAGGGAAGAATCGACGATGCTCGTTAGCGGCCACCGCATGCACCACCACCCGCGCTTCAGGAGGTACTGACAGGTTCCACTGGTCATTGGCGAGCCCATTGAGGCCAAACTGCGCAACGGTATCCCACAGCCCCACAAAATTCAGGTTCACGCAACGCTGCAGTGTCGCGTAATGGCCGTTACGGATTCGCGCGGCGACCGTATTGGCGAAATCGCGCGCCATCGCGGCGCCGCGCGAAAAGCCGATGATGTCGATCTGCACTGGCTTTGCGGTCGCGGGGGTGGCGTTCAACCGTGCATCGAGCGTGGCGAGCATCGCATCGACGCGCGCGCGCGCCGACCCGGCGTCGTAACGGTCCATGAGTGTTGCCCGGATACCGGTTGTCGGGTCATCCAGACCGACACCCGTCATGTAGCGACCGTCATCGCCCTGATAGAGGCTGAAGAGGCGTGCGACGTTGGACAGGGTGTCAGGCGCCCGGGCTGGATAGCCGTTACCGGTACCGTCGAAGGCAAAGAGCAGCAACCCCAGGGGGTCACTTGCCAGGTGAGGGTTGCCGTCCACATAGGCATAGCGGTTGAACCCGCCCGCTAGGCCCAAAGGATCGGGTTCGAGGTAGCGACCCTGCCTCGGGTCGTAGGTGCGGAGGTAGTTGTCGTGCAGACCGATTTCGCGGTCCTCGTACTGGCCCGGTAGCCGCAGCGGCTGCCGTAGCTTGCCGTGTTCGCCGATCAGGGCGCCGACGCTGTCGTAGCGACCTTCCCAGACGACCCGTCCAGCGCCATCGAGCGCGCGATGTGGGGTCCCTAGATGGTCGGTGATCAAGTGGACGAGGCCCAGCACCCGCCCCGGGCGAGCCGGATCGACCTCCACCAGCGCGAGCGGCTGACCCTGCCAGTAAAGGTAGTGCCGGACGATCCGCCCCTGTCCGTCGAGTTCGGCGGCGAGCCGTTGCCCGTAGTGCAGGAAGCCCGTCGTGTGCTTGTTTCCCGCGGCGTCGACCACGGTCTTGAGGGTCCGCTCGCCGAAGGCGTTGAAGGACTGTCGTAGCTCCTGAGTCGTCAGGACCCTATCGGCTGATGGCGCGCGCACGGTTCCCGGACCAGGGTCGGAGAGCCCCTGCGCGCGTGACGTTCGGGCACGCTCGATCCGGCCCGAGGCGCCGTACTCGAGTTGCCACTCGGCCCGAGCCTGCGGCCGACCTAGCCCGGCAGCCACCGAACTGAAGCCCCCTGGATGCTTTCGGGCGAGCAGGTCTCCCCCGGCAGAGTGCAAAAAGTACTCGCGGTCCCCGTCGGCCCGCTCGCGAATGATCAGTCTGCCAAAGGGGTCGTAGCCGAACCGATCCTCGCCCTCGCGGTGAGCGATCGCGAGCACCCGGCCGTGTGCATCACGGCGCAATCGCCAATGCCCGAGCGGCTGGCGATCGTGCCGGCGCACCCAACTGACGCCTGCCGGCGCGCCGCTTGCGTCGCGCAGTTCATGCCGATCGATCAGCCCTGGGCCGATCAGGTCGGATTGGACCGTTCCATCGGCTCGCCACCGCCGTTCGACCAGCGCGTACCCTGAGCCGAGGCCGGGAATTTGCAGGAAAAGTGCTGCAGGCCGACCGTACCGGTCGTAATCGGTTCGCAGCGTCAGCCCGTCGCCCAGCTCTCGCTCAACGAGTCGCCCAAGTTCATCGCGCCGAAGCTCGAAGCTCAGCACGCGACCTGACGGGTCGGTGCGTTCGATGCGGCGCAAGCGCCCGGCTGAGTCATGGGCGAGGCGCAGGCTCTCGTGAGGATGGCTTACTGCAACCAGGCGCGTTCCCACCCACCCCAGGCGGGTGATCAATGAACTCCCACCCCCGCGCTCCTCTCGCTCGATCAGCCGGCCGGCCGCATCGTGGCGCAGATAAATCTCGCGCAGGTCTGCCTCGCGGATCCGCGCGATTCGGCCTAGTGCGTCGTAGCTCAACCAGCGTCGACCCGCGACCGAGGAATGCTCGAGGACCGTTCGGCCAAAGTCGTCGCGCACGAACTCGGAGAAACGCCCGTCGATATCAACGACGCGGGTCGAGACGCCCTCGATCGTGAGGGCCTGAGGCAACACGCCGCCGGGCGGATCAGCCGTTCGACGCGGGCCGTGCGCGTTGGGCGATCCGCCCGGCGCACCCAGAGCGCTCAGTGCGGCGGCTGTTGAAAAGCGGTACTGTCGTCCGCTCGCGGTCCAGAGTGTCCGATGCTCCGATTTGTCCTCTAGCACCCAGCGCTCACCGTCGGCAAAGCGAACTTCGCCCAGTTGTCCGTTGGCCTGCCAGGACCAGCGAAGATCCAGGCCGGCGCTCCGAAGATGGGCGAGTCTCCATCCGGGGTCGAAACTGCGTTGCACGGTGGTCCCGTCGGGCAATTGCTCGCGCACCGGGCGCCCCAGGCCATCGCGCTCGATCCTGTGCTCGATGCCCTCGGGATGCAGAAGCGCAACCAGCATCCCTTCGCTCGACCAGACCAGTCGAGTGGTCGCGACGGGCCCGTTCGCGTCGACTGCGAGGCGTTCGATGACCGACCGCTTCCCGATGGCAGGCCCTTCGGTCAGATAAGCAAAGCGGACCACGCGGGTGATCGCCTGCGGTCCCTCGGGTCCGGGAGCAAAGCCTCGCTCACTGATCCGAAGCGGCTGCCCGCGTTCGTTATGGACCCATTCGAGCCGCCGGCGCTGCCCAGGCACGACGCTTGGCGCCTCGATCAGCGAGGCAGGCGCCAGAGGGTCAGGCGTTGCGTAATGGACCGTCCACGTGGGCGCGTCCTCGCCAGAGCCATCGGAGAGTCTGGTGAGCCGACCCTGTTGGTCATAGCTGAACTGCCAACGGCCCTGTTCGACCAGCCGCCCGGCCGAGTCCCGTCGATAGTGCAGGCCGGTGGCTGGACAGACGGGGCACCCGGGCCCTTCAGCACGAACGAGAACCGGCAGCCCGGCCTGCGCCCCCCGGTGATAGATCGAGCGCGAGTCGCGCCATTGCACGGTGGTGTGACCGGCCTCCTCAGTGCCGTGGTAGCTGAAGCGCAGGCTCTCGCCCTGACCCGCAGGCTGGCTCTCGAGCACGCGGCCCTCGGCGTCGTAGCGATAGTGCGAGCGCCTGCCATCGGCCTCAGTGATTCCGGTCAGCCAGTGCTGGCCGCGCGGATCCTCATAGTGGTAGCGGGTCAGCCTCCCGTCGGGCTGACGAACACCCACCAGTCGCCGAGCCTCATCGTAGAGGTAAGCGATACGACCATCGTCGGGCAGCAGCAGCGCGCTCAATCGACCCGCCCGGTACTCGAATCGAACCTTCCGACCATGCCGGTCCGTCACCGAATCGAGCTTGCCGTCGGCGGTGTAGCGCAAGCTCAGGCGGTCGCGATCGGGCGCTTCAATCTCGATCATCCGGCCGCGCTGATCGAATTCGACCGTCCGGCCCGAGGGCCAGCGCCACAGCCAGGTCCGACCACCCGGCCCGTGTCGTTCCTCGATCAGGCCGTCATGCAGGTCGGGGCTGGCAAAGCGAAGTCCCCGATTGGGTGTCTCGAGTGGCGCAACCGGTGCGAAGATCACACGTCGGCCATCTCCCTGCAGCAGTTGCAGCCGTACCGGGGGCAGGCTTGCCGACGTGGCACGCGGCGCCGGGCCCAGGATCTGGCGCGCGAGACGGGTCTCGAAGCTGTGGCTCCAGCCCGGCCCCAGGGCGAGCGCATAGGACTGGCTGCTGCTGTAATGTCGCGCAAAAACCAACGACAGGCCATCGTCCAGTCCAGCGACGGACACCACGGTGGCGGGATCAGGGCGGCCTGCGGCGTCGACTGCTGTGAGGGAGTCCGTCGTGGGCAAGATCAGATCGACGACCCTGTCATGCTTGGCACCGGTCAGGATATCCACGGGGTTGCCGGCAACGAGCGAGGGCTGTGCGGCGGGTCGGCTCGCAGGATCCGTCGCCAAGCCGCCGTCAGGGGTCGACTCGCAGCGCGGGCCCGGCGAGGCGCCCGCGCTGGCGGCCAGATCTGAGAGCCGGCCATCGAGCAAGGGGCGCGAACCGAGCTGCCCCAGCGCGCTCCATGTTCCTCCTAGCCGCTCCAGTCCGGGCAGACTGCCGCTCGCTCGGCACTGCGTCTGTGCGAGCGCGGCCTCGACGGCCAGCAACGTCAGGCAAAGCGACAGGGCCAGGGCACAGGCCGAGCGTCTTGACAGGGCTTGCATCGGCGAGCGGCGGGTCGGTGCAGGGTTCATGAACCCGACCCTAGGGTCGGCGACGCGGCCGAACAATCGGCCGCCGGACCTAAGCGCCGTGCAGCCTGCGACACTTGTCACGGCTCGGTGGCCGCCACCCGGCCTTTCCATGACTCAGCCGCGACGGAGGCACCGCGAGGAGCGCTTTAGTCGCGGCGGAAACTGTAGAGGGCCTGAGTCGCCCGAAGGCTCGGCCAAATCGAAACTGGCTCGCCGTTCGCCAGAAAGATGCGGTTGACGATGCGCAGGCCCAGCCGAGCGAGAAAATCCTCGAAATCACGCACGGTGGCGAGGTGCAGGTTGGGCGTGTTGTACCACTGGTAGGGCATCTCCCGCGAGACGGGCATCCGCCCCATCAGCAGAGACCAGGCGTGGTACCAGTGACCGAAATTTGGAAT
>CAZAVT010000106.1:0-10681 GCA_964488395.1 uncultured Burkholderiaceae bacterium
CAATGCCACCCCGGACGCCTGCTCAAAGGTGTTCGGTGCTCACGAGAAAGGGCCTCGTGCTCGCCCCATCGACTTGCACGCTGACCCAGGACTGGCTGAAAGGGCTGCCGAAACACTCGATCCTCAAGAGGCCAGGTGTGATCCAGTCGTGGCGGAAGCGGTGGGTGTCACCGTGCATCAGAAGCACCGGACCGTCGAGTTCGCGCTGCGTGCGCATCAGGTCGGTACGAAAGTCTGCGTAGCCGTCCTCGCCACTCGCCTTCTCGAAGCCTGGATTGGCATGAGCGGCGATCACCAGAGTCCGAAGGCCCAGCGCCTGCGCGCGGGAGCGCGCCGCCGACATCCAGCGGCGGTTGGCGGCATCGCGCTCCCGGCGGTGTTCATCGGCGATCGATGCCTTGATGCCATTGTCGGATCCGGGAAGGTTGAGCGTGATCCAGACCGCCCCACCTGCGACCCAGCGCAGGTTCTCGGGCAGGCCGCCGTCGACCTTTGATTGCTGTTCAACGGCGGCTAGTGCAGGCGTGTGAACGGGACTTGCGCCAAGGAGCGGCGTCGAGCGGTCGAACACCCGTCGACGGAGCCAGGACAGTCGTTCGACCGGATCAAAGTCGGTCGCGGGATCACGCCAGCAGTCAACCCAATCGTTGTCGCCCGGCGTGTAGATCAGGGGGATCGGACAGCGGTCGAGCAGCGCCACCCGACGCTCGAGCAGGCTGTCGTGGCACGATTCACGCGACCCCTTCAGATCGCCCACATGGAGCGCCCACTCGACCTTGCCGGCGAGCTGAGACATCAGCCGCAGCAATCGCCCTTCCTCGCCAGCCGAGTACGGCGTATCGCCCAGCAAGGCCACGCGCACCGGTCGATGGAGGGCTGCACCGTCTTGCGAGCTTCGGGCATGGGGTAGCCATCCACCGACGCAACCCGCGGTCGCGAGTGCTGCGCACAGCACCTGCCGTCGTCGTCGGTCGATGCAAGCGGCGTTCACGAAGGCTGAGTGGGAGCGAGCGCCTTGAGCGCATAGAGCGCATCGAGCGCCTCCCGGGGCGTCATCCGGTCGGGGTCGATCTCAGCGAGCCGCTCGAGGATCGCGTCGTGCGCGCCAAGCGCCGATGGCGTCGCCCCGTCGCTCCCGAAAGGCGCGACTTGAACGAGGGTCTCCGGGTCGAGCGCCGGCTCCGGTTCACCGAGAAACAGATCACTTTGCGCCTGCTCGTCGCGGGCCCGGGATTCGAGCTCGGAAAGCAGGGCCCCAGCCGAGCGGATCACCGCAGGCGGCACACCGGCCAGCCGTGCGACCTGCAGACCGTAGCTGCGACTTGCAGGCCCTTCGCGGACCTCATGCAGGAAGGCGATACCGCCCCGATGCTCAGCGGCAGCCAGATGCATGTTGATCGCTCCGGGCTGTTGTGCGGCGATCTGGGTGAGCTCGAAGTAATGGGTTGCGAACAGGGTCAGGCTGCGGTTGTGCACGAGCAGCCGCGAGGCGATGGCATGCGCGAGCGACAGCCCGTCGAAAGTCGAGGTCCCACGACCGATTTCGTCCATGAGGACCAGTGAGCGTTCGCTTGCTGCATTCAGGATCGACGCGGCTTCGGTCATCTCGACCATGAAAGTCGATCGCCCTCCTGCCAGGTCATCCGATGCGCCGATCCGCGTGAAGATCCGGTCGATCGGTCCTAATTCGCAGGCGTCAGCGGGGACGAAACTGCCGCAGCAGGCCAACAGCACGATCAATGCGACCGAGCGCATATAGGTTGACTTGCCGCCCATGTTGGGTCCGGTGATCAGCATCATGCGTCGGCTAGGCCCCAGCAGGCAGTCGTTCGGTACATATCGTTCGACCCCCGCTTCGACGACCGGGTGGCGGCCGGCACGGATCTCAAGCCCCGGTGCGAGGCTGAATCGTGGTCGAGTCCATCGCAAACTGAGCGCGCGCTCTGCGAAATTGGCGAGCACATCAAGCTCGGCAATCGCACGGCCGAGCACCTGCCAGTGCGTGACCCAGGGCTCGAGGGCCCGCACCAGTTGCTCGTAGAGCATCCGCTCGCGGACCAGCGCACGCTCGCGCGCCGACAGAGCCTTGTCCTCGAAGGTCTTCAGCTCCGGTGTGATATAGCGCTCGGCGTTCTTGAGCGTTTGCCTGCGCCGATACTCGAGCGGGACCTTGTCCGATTGGCCATGAGTTACCTCGATGAAGAATCCGTGCACACTATTGAAGCCGACCCGCAGGTTGGCAATGCCGGTGCGCTCTCGCTCTCGTTGCTCGAGTTCGGCCAGAAAGGTGTCGCAGTTGCGATCGATCGACCGCAGATCGTCGAGCTCCGCGTCATGGCCCTCGCGGATCACCCCGCCGTCGCGGGCCAGAGCGGCCGGCTCATCGAGCAAGGCCTCGGCGATGGGTTGCCACGCCTCTCTGGAAAGGACGAGGTCTGGCCGAAGGGCTTCGATCCAGTCGCCGGCAAGAGCGCCAACGAGTTCATTCAACCGTTTCAGGTCCGGCTGGGCGTCACGCAGTGCGGCGAGTTCCCGGGGCCTCACTGTCGTGAGTCCGATGCGCGATGCGATCCGCTCAAAGTCAGGCAGCCGCGCGATCGTCTCGCGCAAGGCCGACTGCAGCGGCATCAACGCCTCGACCGCATCATGTCGCCGGCTCGCGAGGCGCTGTTCGCGGAGCGGTTGTTGTAGCCACTGGCGCAGCAGCCTGCCGCCTGCTGCGCTCGCACAGCGGTCGACGAGCTGCAGCAGGCACGGTCCGTCGTCGCCGCGCAGGGCACTGACGATTTCGAGATTGCGCCGTGCGACCGGATCGAGTGCCACGAATTGGTCGCTGCGGTGAACCCTGGGCGCCTGCAGGTGGGCGGGTGTCTGACCCTGGGTACGGGCGACATACTGATAGAGCGCTGCGGCCGCGCCGACCGCCAATGGCATCTCGTCGATGCCAAAACCTCGCAGATCGGTGACCCCGAAAGCCTCACTCAAGGTGGCCGCAGCGCGCGCTGGGTCAAACTGCCAGTCGGGGGCACGGGCAATTGGCGCATCGCCGATCATCTCGAGGAGCGCCGGAGCGGGCGAACGGGTTTCCGCGAGGACGACCTCTGCCGGATGGAGCCGATCGAGTTCCCGCGCCATCTCTGCTGCGTCGAGTTCGGTCAGTTGAAATTCGCCACTGGCGAGCACCATCCAGGCAAGGCCCGTCGGTCCGTCGCCGCGATTCGATGGCTGCAGGGCGATGACCGGGCGGTCTTCTCGTTCCGGCAGCAGGGTCGCATCGGTGATCGTCCCGGGGGTCACGATCCGGACGACCTTGCGCTCGACCGGTCCCTTGGCGAGTGCTGGGTCACCGATCTGCTCGCACACGGCGACCGATTCACCGATGCGGATCAGTCGAGCGAGGTATTGTTCGACCGAGTGGACCGGCACGCCGGCCATCGGAATCGGCGCACCCGCTGATTGGCCACGACGCGTCAGGGTGATCCCCAGCAGCTTGGCTGCACGCTCCGCGTCGTCGAAAAACAGTTCGTAGAAATCGCCCATCCGATAGAACAGCAGCATATCTGGATAGCCGGACTTGAGGCTCAGGTACTGCTGCATCATCGGCGTGTGCTGCTCGAGGCCGGTGGCGGCTGGGCTGCTGATGGCGGAAAGCGGTTCGGTCATCGATGATGGTTGCGGCGACGAGAACGGTCAGAGGACAGTGAAATAATCCTGAAGACCGATGATAGCGCCCGGGGCGCCTGGTTGCCGTGAGGTCGTAGGGTCTGGCGGGCGATCCGGGTCCAGACGGCCGGCTCTACTCGAGTGGGGCGGGCTCGTTGAGTCCTTGGCTGGGATCGATGATGGACCGCCATCTAGGGGAATTCATGAACCGAAGCGATTTGCCGTCCGTGTCGTACCGACCCCGCGTGCTGCTGCTCGGCGCGACGGGCACCATTGGCCGGGCCAGCCTTCGGGTGCTGACTGCGCGGGGCTATCGCGTCACTTGTCTGGCCCGCGCGAGGTCGGATCGTCACCCGGATGCACCGATCGCACCGACGCATCCGATGGCAGGGCCGGGTGTCGAAATCTGCCGGGCGGATCTTTCCGACCCCCAGGCCTGGGAGCGGGCGGTCTTCGGCCACGAGCGCTTCGACGCCGTGCTGTCCTGCCTCGCCTCGCGTACCGGAGCTCCCGCTGACGCCTGGGCGATCGACTATCAGGCCCATCGGCGGGCACTCGAGGCGGCACAGTCGGCGGGCGTGAAGCGAATGGTCGTGCTCTCGGCGATCTGCGTTCAAAAGCCGCTGCTGGAATTTCAGCGCGCGAAGCTCGCGTTCGAGCAACGGCTGATGGAATCGGGACTGGGCTTTTCGATTGTTCGGCCAACCGCTTTCTTCAAGTCGCTCTCGGGCCAGGTCGAGCGCGTTCGTGCGGGCCGCGCCTTCATGGTGTTCGGCGATGGTCGGCTCACCGCTTGCAAACCGATCGACGACGACGATCTTGCAAGCTATCTGGTCGATTGTCTCGAGGATGTCCGGTTGTTCGACCGGATCTTGCCGATCGGCGGACCTGGCCCGGCAATCACGCCGCGCGATCAGGGTGAGAAGCTCTTCGAGCTGCTCGGCCAGCGCCCCAGGTTCCGTCAGGTGCCCATCGGGATGATGGATGTGATCGTTGCCGGTCTTGGTTGGGGGGCACGCTGGTCCCCTCGACTGGCGCAGCGCGCAGAATTTGCGCGGATCGGCCGCTACTATGCGACGGAGTCGATGCTGGTCTGGGATCCCTTGCGGCAGTGCTATGACCCGCAGGCCACGCCATCGACTGGCCGACGGACGCTCTGGGATCACTACGCCGACTTGATAGCCGGTCGCGCTGATCACGAGCGCGGTGAGCACAGTGTGTTCTGATCGCCAGCGCCTACGGCCATTCTTGAATGACCTTGCCCGCCATAGCTTATTGATCGGATACGATCTCGCCATGATCCGTATGCCTCAACTGGCGCCATGGCTGCTGGCGATTTGCCTGTTGGTCGTCTGCGTCGAGGCGTTGGCAAGGCCACCCGCGGCTGCAGAGGCCTTTACCCGCCTCGAGCAAGCGACGCTGCTTGGTCGGGGCGCTACCAAGGAGGTGGTTCTGCCACATAAGCTTGACAGCACGGACTTTGAGGCTCAGGGCTCGCTGGTCCGCTACCGCCTCATCCACTCGCTGCAGGCCCTTCCCGAGCGGCCGCTGGGGCTCTACGTCGGCAAGATGAGTCTCGCCGGTCGTCTCAGCGTGAATGGGCAGGTGGTGACTGGCTGTGAGAGCGGTGATCTCAGCCGCCTGCGTTGCCTTCACAAGCCCTATCTCTTCAAGGTTCCCGTGTCGCTTTGGCGGGTTGGCGACAACCTCATCGAGTTCGAGATCTATGCCGACGCGCGTCAGATGAACGGACTCTCGGCACCGGTGATCGGCGATGTCGAGGCGCTCGATCGTGAGTTGTTCAGCCCCCAGTACCTGCTCCGGGTAGAGACGATCCACATGCTGACCTGGGCCTCGCTCACCCTCGGGCTACTCGCGCTCTCAGTCGGCCTGATGCTGCGCAGTGATTCGGTTTACCTGTGGTTCGGTCTCGCGAGCATCACCAACGCGATGAGCAATCTCAATGTGCTGGTCAGTGATCCAGCCTTACCCGTCGAGTTGTTCAGCTGGTTCGCCTTCTCATCCCGCATGGTGTCGGCCCCCTTGCTGCTACTGACCTTTGCGGCGTTTTTCGGCCCGATCTCTCGCCGATTGCGCGGTTTCGTGCTGGCCTTTGTGATCGGTGGGCCCATCGCGGTCGCACTGTCGGGCAACAATCGCTGGGTGGCGCTCGCCATGTATGTCCCGATCCTCGTCATGGCTGCGGGATTTGCGGTCTCGATGGTGAGGCAGAGCTTGACCCGGCGTCGGTGGGGCACCTGGTCGATCACGGCGCTCTATCTGAGCCTGCTTGCGTTCGGTGCCGTCGATTTCGCCCGGCTGGGCGGTGCGACACCGTTCGAGGGGGTCTACCTGATTGCCTATGCTCACAGTGGTGTGATGCTCCTGATCGGGATCACCCTGCTTACGCTGCTGGCCAATGCCTTTCGGAACACGCGTGATTTCAACGCCCGGCTCGAATCCGAAGTGGCGCAGCGGACGGCCGATCTCGAATTGGCCTACCAGGACCTCACCAAGGCCCGTATCGAGCGATCCAGAATCGACGAGCGAGAGCGTCTGCTGCAGGATATGCACGATGGCTTTGGCTCCCAGCTCGCAAGCGCCCGATGGATGGCCGAACAGGGGCGCATCGGTCCGGCGCAGCTGAGCCAGTTGCTCCAGGAGTGCATGGCCGATCTTTATCTGGTGGCCGATACCCTGACCGGGACAGGCGATAGTCTCGCCGATGCGATGGTCGACCTGCGCAGTCGGACCGAGCGTCGGCTAGCGGGTTCGCCGCACCGACTGCTCTGGCATCTTGCGCTCGAGGACGCACCCGCGATGCCGCAGCGCGTCATGCTGCAGTTGTTACGGATCGTTCAGGAGGCGCTCAACAACGCGCTGAAGCACGCTGCTGCACCCAGCATCCGGGTCGATGCCAGCTGGTCGTCACGCGAGCGTCTGCTGACCGTGTCGGTGATCGATGATGGACTGGGGCTCCCTCAACCGCTGCGGCGCGGTCGCGGCCTCAACAACATGCAGCGGCGTGCCCGGGAGATTGGAGCCGAGTTGCGCATCAAGGGGCTTGATCCGGGCACCGCTATCGAGCTGACGCTACGCGATCGCGACTGGGTCGCGCACTACGCTGAGTCGAGCCCCTGATCGTGGGCCCTGAAACGACGGTCTCGTCGGCCCTGAGCCCAGCGGGTTCGGCGGGCTCCGAAGGTCGACTCTCCCGCGCGCTGGTCCTGACGGGCGGCGGCGCCCGTGCCGCCTATCAGGCAGGCGTGCTGCACGGGATTGCATCCCTCGCGCGAGAGAGCGGAGCAGATGGCCAGGCCTTGCCGCTGCCGTTTGGGGTGGTTGCGGGAACGTCTGCCGGTGCGATCAACGCCGCGGCCTTGGCTGGTTGGGCGGATGATTTTTTCGCTGCTGCGCAGCGGCTGTGTTCGATCTGGTCGAACTTTCACTGCGGCAAGGTCTATCGCTCGGACGCTTGGGGTATTGGGCTGACCGGCGCGCGATGGTTGAGCACCTTCACGCTGGGGTGGGCCATGCCTTGGCTGAGGATCGCTCGGCCCCAATCCTTGCTGGACAACACGCCACTGGGTCATCTGCTTGGCGCCGAGTTGCCGATCGCCCGGGTGCCATCAATGATCGAGGCTGGCCATATCGGTGCGCTCGCCGTCACCGCTTCGAGCTACTCCACAGGCGAGCATGTGACCTTCTATCAATCGCGCGAGGCGATTCGTCCCTGGACCCGTAGCCAGCGGATTGCGGTCCGACAACCGATCGGCATCGCTCACCTGCTGGGCTCCGCGGCAATTCCATTTGTCTTTCCCGCCGTCATGACTGATTTTCACGGCCGCCGCCACTGGCTGGGGGACGGCTCGATGCGGATGATCGCGCCTCTCGCGCCCGCCATTCATCTCGGTGCGAACCGGGTCCTGGTCATTGGCTGCGGCAGCCTCGCTGGCGAGGCTGAGGCCTCAGACGGTCCAGCGGATGGCCCGCCCAGCCTGGCACGAATCGGAGGTCATGCGTTGTCCGGGATCTTCATGGACGCGTTGGCGACCGATCTCGAGCGGTTACAGCGTATCAATCGAACGCTCTCATTGATGGAACCAGCCGCACGCGAGCGCACCGGCCTTCGTCCGATCGAGGTGCTGGCGATACAGCCTTCCCGGCCCATCAAGGATCTGGCTGCCGAAACCTTGGGCGCCTTGCCTGTGCCCGTCCGGGTGATGCTGCGAGCGGTGGGCGTGGGTGGCCGGGCGGCGCAGGCAAGGGGGACCGGGCTTGCCAGCTACCTCCTTTTTGAATCGGCATTCACCCGTGAGTTGATCGAGTTGGGCCACAAGGATGTGCTGGCCCAGCGCGAGGCACTGACCGGTTTTTTCGGTTGGCAGCAGGGTCACCGTTAAAATAGCTCGACCATGCCTTCTCGAATCGATCAACTCAGGGACCTCATTCTCAAGGCACGATCCGCCTACTACAACAGCGGTGAGCCGATCCTGTCGGATGCTGAATACGATTCGCTCGAAGACGAGTTGCGCGGGTTAGTTCCGGACGACCCAGTACTCGCTCTGGTGGGCGCGCCCGTGGCGACCGATTCCATCCTCACGAAAGCCCGCCACGCAAGGCCGATGGGCAGTCAGAACAAGGTGAACTCCGAGGCTGAGTTCCGTGGCTGGCTCGACCGCTGCGGTGGCGGCGCGGTTTATGCCAGCCTCAAGGGGGACGGCGCGAGCGCTGCGGCCTACTACCGGGATGGGCGACTCGCGCAAGCGATCTCACGCGGTGATGGGCTAATCGGTGAGGACATCACCGCCAACGCGATCCGATTCAAGGGGCTGCCTGCATGGGCCGGTTTCACGGGATCTGTGCGCTTCGAGGTGATCCTTACCCTCGAGGATTGGACCCGCATCGACCCTTCGCGGAGCAAGAACCCTCGTAATGCGGGCAGTGGCATCATGGGGCGCAAGAATGGTCACCAGTCTGACCATCTCACTGCGTTCGCCTTCGACATTGACGAAACACGCGATGGTGAGCCAGTTCCGTCCGCCACCGAGAGCAATAAGATCGAGCGTTTGCGCGAGCTCGGCTTTCGGGTGATGCCAGGTCAGCGCTGCGAAGATGCCGAGCAGGCCATCCAGTGGTACCAAAGTATCGCGGCGCAACGCGACAAGCTCGAGTTCTGGATCGACGGCGTGGTCATGAAGCTCGAGGACGTCGGGCGTCAGGAATCGCTCGGCGTCACTTCGGGCCGCCCCAAGGGTCAGGTCGCCTGGAAATTCGACTCCGCTGGCGCGCAAACGGTCCTCGAGGATGTCCTCATCAGTGGTGGGCATACAGGAGCCCTGATTCCCACCGCGCAGTTGCGGCCGGTCGAGATCGGGGGCACCACCGTGAGCAGTGCCTCGCTCGCGAATTTCGATGAGATCGCGCGGCTCGATGTCGCGATTGGCGATTCGGTCTGGCTGGTGAAGGCGAACGACATCATCCCCAAGATCATTCGCGTCACCGATCGTCCTCTCGGTCGACGCCCGATCGAAGTACCAACGTGCTGCCCGTTCTGTGGGGGCGAGGTCGGGCGCCGACGCACCACCTCCGGTGAAGCTGGCGTCATTCTCGAGTGCCGTAATCCGGCCTGCGAAAAAAAATCGAGTGGCAAGATCAGTCGGGGGATTGCGAGTCTGGATATTCAGGGCATCGGCGATTCGGTGCTCGAGGCCATGCTGGATCGCTTTGGCATCGAGGATGCTGCGGGTCTCTATGCGTTGCGCGATCGCGTTGCGGAGCTCGCCGAATTAATCATCAACACCGAAAAATCGATTCGCCTGGGCGACAAACGCGCGCAGGCGATCCTGGATGCGATCGAGGCGACGCGTAGCCTGACGCTCGCGAAGTTTCTTGGATCGTTGGGGATCGATCAACTCGGGATCCGGCGGGTCGAGATGATCATTGCCGCTGCTGACGGTGCGCTCGATTCGCTCGATGATTGGCGGGGGGGGCGCCTGCGGGATCCGGCGTTCGCCGAGCGGGCGGGCGTGCCAAACCTCGGTGGGCCGATCCAGGACGGGATCGACGCGATGGCGCCCATCATCGACCGCATGCTGGCCAATGGAGTAGAAGTCCTACCGCCCCAACGCGATCTGCCGGGTAACGATTCGGCACCTGGCCTCAGCGTGTGCATCAGCGGGAAGCTGCCCAGCGGTCGGCACAAGGCTGATTTCGCGGCACCCTTGGCTGCGGCCGGCATGCGACTGGTCGATACGGTAACGCGTGAGCTCGATTGGCTCGTGCTCGCCGACCCGGCCTCGACCAGTAGCAAGGCCCAAAAAGCGCGTCAGCTCGGGATTGAGGTAATCTCGGAAGACGAACTCATCGAGCGACTCGCAGCGATGGGCGTGAGTCCCACGCCCTGAACAGGGTCTGCTCGCAGCCTCACCAAGGAGCCTTTCATGAGTGATCGACGTGTGTTCCCTGCGTTCCATCGGAGCGCCACCGCAGTGGTTGTCGGGCTGCTTGTTGTTGCAAGCGCCACGACGGCCTGGGCACTCGAACCCCAGCCACTGGTCAAGCAAGGCAGCTGCCCGAGCGGCTATAGTCAAAGTGGCAACTACTGCAGTCCGTCGTCGGGCGCGCGCTACGCTGTGCACAAGATCGGCAGTTGCCCCAGTGGCTACAGTCAGAGCGGCGATTACTGCCTCGCGAGCAGCAGCAGTTCGAAGTTGGCCGTGCCCAAGGCCGGGAGTTGTCCGAGTGGTTTCAGTCAGAGCGGGGACTACTGTCTGAGTTCGCGCTGAGTTCGGTCAGCGTGGCCGCAGGCCTGCGCGTCTGCAGGGGCCGATCTGATGCAGCAAGATCTGCAGATCCTGCTCGATGAGCGAGAGCTCCTCTTTCCTGGCGACTGCGCGGACAATCCCTGCCTGCGGCAGTTCCTGAGCCAGGTTGCACTCGAGCGTGATGTGCAGCTCGAGTTTTCGCGCAAGTTGTCCCAGGGACGGATCATGGAACGCCGGCCAAGCCTTGGTTT
>CAZAVT010000107.1:0-8726 GCA_964488395.1 uncultured Burkholderiaceae bacterium
GCGCGACCTCTTCAACGGCCGGGAGGTGGTGAGTCTCTTGACCGGCGAGCCCGAGTACATCGATCCGCTCAAGGAAGAAACCCCCGAGGGTTGGCTAGTCACCGGCTATCCCTGGGACCGGATCAAGACCCCAGAGCACGACGCCTTCCTTGCAGCCTACCGCAAGCGTTGGAACGATTACCCGAGGCTCGGCTCGATCGTCGGTTATGCCACGATCAAGGCGATCGCCGCGGGCATTTCGCGTGCCGGTTCAACCGACACCGAGACCATGATCACGGCGTTCCGTGGGCTCCAGTTCGATTCGCCCTGCGGCAAGGTGGTATTCCGTCCGCAGGATCACCAGTCGACACTTGGCGCCTATGTCGGCCGAACCACGGTCGTCGACGGCAAGGGCACGATGCGCAACTTTAGTTACTTCGACGGCGCGAAGTATCAGCCCTCGGATGACGAGGTCGCCAAAATGAGGCCGCAGGCCTGAGCGACGTGTTGGCCTCGCGAGTCGCGGCTGCAGCAGCCGGGCAGGTGCGACTCGTGGCCGATCCGCGCCTCACCGGGAAGCGGCAGGGCGCTGCTTCCGGTGGCTCGGGACCGACCACAAGGACTCCTTGCCGATGACCCTATCCGCCCTGCTGGTGCAAATGCTGAACGGACTGGCGAGCGCCTCCAGCCTGTTTCTCATCGCTGCTGGCTTGTCGCTGATCTTCGGTGTGTCGCGGATCGTCAACTTCGCGCATGGTTCCTTTTACATGCTCGGGGTCTACCTGGCGTATTCGATCATCGGCCGGCTCGGCGGCTCACCCCTGGGTTATTGGGGCTCGGTGCTCTTCGCCGCCGTGCTGGTGGCGTTGATCGGCCTAGTGATCGAGCTGCTCCTCTTGCGGCGGATCTACCGCGCGCCGGAATTGCTCCAATTGCTCGCGACCTTCGCCGTGGTCCTGGTGATCCGCGACGCGGTGCTTTGGGTCTGGGGTCCGGAGGATCTGGTCGGGCCCCGAGCGCCGGGCCTCAAGGGCTCGGTCGAGATCCTGGGCCGACAGTTCCCGACCTATGACCTGGTGCTGATCGCGATCGGGCCACTGGTACTGGGCGCGCTGTGGTTCATCCTGATGCGCACCCGTTGGGGCATCTTGATCCGCGCTGCAACCCAGGATCGGGAAATGGTCGGTGCCCTGGGGGTGAACCAAGCCTGGCTGTTTACCGGGGTGTTCACGCTGGGTGCCTTTCTTGCCGGGCTTGGCGGGGCGCTGCAGTCACCGCGAGAACCGGCCAATCAGTTTCTCGATCTGCTCGCGATCGGCGATGCCTTTGTGGTGGTGGTGGTCGGCGGTATGGGTAGCATTCCTGGCGCCTTCCTCGCCGCGCTGCTGATCGCCGAGATCAAGGCCATCTGCATCGCGATCGGACAGGTGACGGTGTTTGGCGTCAGCTTTTCATTCTCCAAGCTCACGCTGGTGGTGGAATTCCTCGTGATGGCCGCCGTGCTTATCTGGCGCCCCTGGGGGCTGCTCGGCAAGCCCGCATCCGTGAGTCGCAATGCAGGTCATGCCGAGGCGCCTCTGCGCGCGGCGACGCCGTTGCTGCGCCGGCTCGGGTGGCTGTTTCTCGCGGTCCTCGTGGTTGTACCGGTCGCAGGCGCCCATGCCCCGTTTGTCAATGTGCTGATGATCGATATCCTGATCGCGGTTCTGTTTGCGGCGAGCCTGCATTTCATCATGGGCCCAGGCGGCATGCACTCCTTTGGGCATGCAGCTTACTTCGGGCTGGGTGCTTATGGCGCGGCGCTCCTCTTCAAGTCCTTGTCGCTGCCCATGGAACTGGCGCTGCTCCTTGCACCGATGATCGCAGGGCTGGGGGCGCTGATCTTCGGTTGGTTCAGCGTGCGTTTGTCGGGTGTCTACCTTGCGATGCTGACGCTCGCCTTTGCCCAGATCGTCTGGTCGATCGTTTTCCAGTGGGACGTCTTTACGGGGGGTTCCAACGGGATCGTCGGTGTCTGGCCTGCGGCCTGGTTATCGGAGAAATGGATCTACTACTACCTGACGCTTGCCTCGACTGTGGCTGGGGTGCTGCTACTGCGGCGGGTGCTCCTGTCGCCCTTCGGTTATGCGATGCGGGCCTACCGGGACTCGCCCCTGCGCGCCGATGCGATCGGCATCGACGGGATTCGTGTGCACTGGGCCGCCTTTGTGCTCGCCGGGATGGTTTGCGGACTGGCTGGTGCGCTGTTTGCCTTCTCCAAGGGCAGCATCTCGCCTGAAGTGATTTCGGTCGGCCGCTCGATCGACGGTTTGGTGATGGTGCTGCTGGGCGGTATCCAGACCCTGGTCGGGCCCTGGGTCGGTGCGTCGGTATTCACCTGGTTGCACGATCTGGTAGCCCGCGAGACCGACTACTGGCGCGCCATGTTGGGATTCACCATTCTCGCCCTGGTGCTGCTCTTTCCTCAGGGTATCGCCGGCTCGCTGCGAGAGCGATTCATGCCAGAGCGCGACCAGGGGGGGCGATGATGGCGCCGCTCCTCGCAGTCCATGGGCTGTCGAAATCGTTCGGCGGGGTGCGAGCCGTTCATGACGTCTCCTTCGAGGTTCGGGTCGGTGAATTGATGGCGTTGATCGGGCCCAACGGCGCGGGCAAGTCGACCTGCTTCAACATGCTCAACGGGCAGCTGGCTCCCGACCGAGGCGACATCCGGCTCGAGGGTCGCAGTCTGATTGGACTCAAGCCCCGCGAGGTCTGGCGCCTAGGGGTGGGGCGGACCTTTCAGATCACCGCGACCTTTGCCTCGATGACTGTGCGCGAAAATGTTCAGATGGCGCTGCTGTCACACCACCGCAGGCTCAACAGCTTCATTGCAGTGGCTGCAAAGCAGTTCGTGGCCGAGGCCGACCACCTGCTCGCCCGGGTTGGCATGCAGGCACAGGCCGATCGATCTTGCGCGGTGCTGGCCTATGGTGACCTCAAACGCCTGGAGCTCGCCATCGCACTGGCCAACCAGCCCCGTCTGCTGCTGATGGATGAGCCCACTGCCGGCATGGGGCCGCGCGAGCGGCTCGAGCTGATGGCGCTCACTGCCGCGTTGGTGCGTGAGGCCGGGGTGTCTGTGCTTTTCACCGAACACGATATGGACGTGGTGTTTCGCCATGCTGACCGGATGATGGTGCTCAATCGTGGCGCGTTGATCGCCGAAGGCAGCCCCGCCGCCGTTCGCGCCAATCCCGAGGTTCAGCGGGTTTATCTGGGGTCGCGTTCGGGGCACTGACCCCGGCCGCCCGACGCATGATGGGAGCCAAGGGATGAGTCCGCAGCCTTCCAGCCTCCACGAGAACCTGGATACGCCGATGCTCGAGGTCCTGGGGCTCCATGCCTTCTACGGTCAGGCGCACATCCTTTTTGAGGTGGCGCTTCAGGTCCGGCCTGGCGAGGTTGTCGTGCTACTCGGCCGAAACGGCGCGGGCAAGTCGACCACGCTCAAGTCGATCGCCGGATTGGTCCGGCCTCAGGCAGGCAGTGTGCGCTTCATGGGCCGGGCGATCGAGCGTCTGCAGCCCTTTCAAATTGCGCGACTGGGCCTGGGCTACGTTCCCGAGGAGCGGCGGATCTTCACCGACCTGACGGTCCTCGAAAACCTCGAGGTTGGCCGCCAGCCGCCCCGTCCCGGGCTTGTGCCCTGGGACTTCCGTCGCGTGGGTGAGCTATTCCCCAACCTGGCTGAGATGCCCGAGCGCGCAGGCGGCCGAATGTCCGGCGGCGAGCAGCAGATGCTCACGATTGCCCGTACCTTGATGGGCAATCCCTCCTGCATCCTGCTCGATGAGCCATCGGAAGGCGTTGCGCCAGTGATCGTTGACCAGATGGCCGCTGCGGTGAAGGCGCTCAAGCGACAGGGGGTGGCGGTGCTGCTTTCGGAGCAGAATCTGCACTTCGCGCTCGAGGTCGGCGACCGTGCCTACATCATCGAAAAGGGCCGTATCCGCTTCGAGGGCACCGTCGACGAACTGAAGGCCAATGATGAGGTTCGTGCCCAGTATCTCGCTGTTTGATCCCAATCCCGCTACGAGGTGTTTCAGCGATGCCTGCCCAGATCCGCAAGCTGATTGTCACGGTCGAAGAGACCCATACCGAGATGGGGCGCGCCATTGCGCCGCCGACCCGCAAGGCGCTGGCCATCGCGGTCATCGCCAACCCCTATGCGGGGCGCTACAGCGAATCGCTCGATGAGCTGGTCGCGATTGGCGAGGAATTGGGCCGTCTGCTTGGCGAGCGGTGTGTCAGGGCACTCGGGATCGCACCTGGGCAGGCGCACAGCTACGGCAAGGCGGCGGTGGTTGGTGAGGCGGGCGAACTCGAGCACGCTGCTGCGATCCTGCACCCGAAGCTCGGCGCGCCGCTGCGCGTGGCGGTGGAAAAGGGTGCTGCGCTCGTGCCATCGGCCAAGAAGCTGGGCGGCCCGGGCACACCCGTCGATGTACCGCTGGGTCACAAGGACGCAGCCTTCGTGCGCAGCCACTTTGATGCGATCGAGGCACGGGTGGCCGATGCGCCGCGCGCCGGCGAGATCCTGGTTGCGGTCTGCGTCACCGACAGCGGTCGGCCGCTGCCCCGCGTGGGTGGATTGCAGGTGCATGAGATCAAGGGCCAGGATGGCCTGCGCTGAGCGAGCGCGGCCCCTTCCGTTAACCAGGAGTCAGAGCAAATGGCCACAGCGGCAATCGTGGAGTCCTCAGGCAAGGTGGTGGTGCGCGGGATCGGTTTGCTGCTTTCCGGCGATATCGATCGGCCGATCCTCGATGCGGACACACTCGTCATCAACGACGGCGTCATCGTGTCAGTAGGCCGGGAGGCCGACTGCGATACGTCTGAGGCTCGGCGCGTCATCGATTGTCGCGGGACGGCCGTCGCCCCCGGGCTGATCGACTCTCACACCCATCCGGTATTTGGCGATTGGAAGCCACGCCAAAACCAGCTTGGCTGGATCGAGTCCTGCATGCAGGGTGGGGTGACGACCATGATCTCCGCGGGCGAGGTCCATCTGCCGGGCCGGCCCAAGGACATTATCGGCGTGAAGGCGCTCGCCATCACGGCGCAGCGTGCGTTTGACGGCATGCGTGCCGCCGGTGTTGGCGGCGGGGTGCGGGTGCTGGCTGGTGCGCCCGTCATCGAGAAGGGCATGGTCGAACAGGACTTCGCCGATCTGGCCGCCGCGGGCGTTCGCCTTCTGGGTGAAATTGGCCTGGGCTCGGTCAAGGCTGGGGACGAGGCCGCGCGCATGGTGGGATGGGCGCGCAAGCATGGGATCCAGAGCACGATCCACACAGGCGGCCCGTCGATTCCAGGCTCCGGTTTGATCGATGAGGAGGTCGTCCTAGAGGCCGACGCTGACGTGATCGGTCATGTCAATGGCGGCCACACCTCGCTGTCCTACAAGGCGGTCTGCAAGCTTTGCGAGAAGAGCTCGCGTGCGCTTGAGATTGTGCACAACGGCAACGAGCGGATCGCCATTCTCACAGCGCGGCACGCGATGGAACTGAAATGTCCGCACCGGGTGATCCTCGGCACCGATGCGCCCGCCGGCTCCGGCGTCCAACCGCTTGGCATGCTGCGCCTGATCGCGCTGATTGCGAGCATGGCCGAGATTCCACCGGAGATCGTCTTTGGTTTTGCCACTGGCAACATCTCCCGCATGCGCGGACTTGCCCAGGGCCTGATCGAGCCCGGTCGTCCAGCTGATCTGGTCTTCATCGATAAGGCGCAACACTCGGCGGGTCGAGACCTGCTCGACAGCATCAGCCTGGGTGATATTCCGGGTGTGGGCATGGTGATGATCGATGGCATTGTGCGTTGCCAGCGCAGCCGCAACACCCCGCCTGCGGTCGAGGTGCCGGTCATCGTCGCCTAACGAAGGGCTGAGCGGGAAGACGGAGTCGCGAATTGGCCAAGGTCGAGATCGGGCGCAGCGAGAGTTCACAGGCTGTGGCGAAGCGTCGCAACCGGCGATCGGCGGATCATGGTTCGTCGACCCAGAACGTCGACATGCCGCCCGTGCCGCGCAAGCGTGATGCCGACGCGACCCGGGCGCGCATCCTCAAGGCGGCCATCGCCGAGTTCGCCCGCAGCGGTTTTGCGGGCGCTCGCGGTGACAGGATCGCCACACGCGCCCGGTCGAGCGAGCGCATGCTCTACTACTATTTCGGTAGCAAGGAAGGGCTCTTCCGGGCTGCGCTCGAGTCGGTCTACGCGTCGCTGCGAGATGCCGAACATGCGCTGAAAATCGATCTCGATGATCCATCTGAAGCGCTCGAGCAATTCTGTCGATTCGTCTGGCGCTACTACGTCGAGCACCCCGAGTTCATTAGCCTCGTCAACACCGAGAACCTGCATCATGCGCGGCATCTGCGCAAGTCTCCCCGGCTGTCGGAACTGGTCTCGCCGGTGATTGGCCTCCTTGAAAAGCTCCTGACTCGCGGGATCGCGTCCGGAACCTTTCGGCCCGGAATCGACCCTGCCGAGCTCTACCTGATCATCGCTGCCCAGGGTTATTTCGTCCTTTCCAATCGCTACACCTTGTCGGCCGTTCTGGACCGCGACCTGGGCGCAGCCGAGCAGCTCGCCCACCACTGGCGCGAGGCCGCCGTACTCATTCGTCGCTATGTGCAAGCAGGGAACCTTTCATGAAGCCACGTCTGCTGATCACCCGCCGCATCTTTCCCGAGGTCTATGAGCGCTTGCTTGCGCACTTCGAGGTGTCTGGCAACCAGGAGACCGACGTCCCGCCGAGTCGGGCTGAGCTGCTCGCGCGGGTGGCTGCCTGCGAAGCGGTCTTCGTCGTTGGTTCGGATCGGGTCGATCGAGAGCTGCTGCTCGCAGCCCCCAAGCTGCGGATCGTGGCAACGGGAACGGTTGGATTCAATCATATCGATCGTGTCGCCTGCGCTGAGCGAGGCATCGCCGTGACCAATACACCCGATGTCCTGAATGAAGCGACCGCCGATATGGCGTGGACGCTCATGATGGCGGCTGCACGTCGGGTCTCGGAGACCGAGCGGTGGTTACGCGAGGGGCAATGGGATCGATGGGCCTTCGATCAATTCCTCGGTGCCGACGTTTGGCGCACGACGCTGGGTATCGTCGGCATGGGCCGGATCGGCTCGGCGATCGCGCGTCGTGCCCGCGGATTCGAGATGCGAGTGCTCTATTACAACCGCAGTGAGTCAGCGGCCGCTACTGAACTCGGTGCCACCCGGGTCGACCTGGACCGATTGCTCGCAGAAGCGGACCACCTGATGCTGGTCGTGCCCTATACGCCCGAGACGCATCACCTGATCGGCGCCCGTGAGCTCGCCCAGATGAAGCCCACAGCCACTCTGACCAATATCGCTCGCGGCGGTGTGGTCGACGATCTCGCTCTCGCGCAAGCGCTGGCGGCCGGTCGGATTGCTGCGGCCGGGCTCGATGTGTTCGAGAACGAGCCGGCCGTTCATCCGGCGCTTCTCGCTTGCCGCAATCTGGTGATGACGCCACACATCGGCAGCGCGACCCGCAGTTCGCGGGTCGCCATGGTCGCGCTGGCGGCGGATAACCTGATCGCTCACGCCCAGGGCCGGCCATTGCCGACTCCCGTGCTCTGACGTTACGCACGCGCTAGCATCCGGCCTTTCCTGGCATCACCTGGAGGCCTGGAGTGACACAAATTGTGTTTGAACGCGCGCATGAGATCGGTCTGGAGCGCGCTCGTGCGATCGCCCAGCGGCTCGCCGATGAGATGCAGGATGAGTTTCGCGTCAAATCGCACTGGCAGGGCGATGTCCTGCATTTCGAGCGCAGTGGGCTATCGGGCGTTCTCGAGGTCTTCGAGACTCACCTCCGCTTGGTCGCGCAACTGGGTTTCCTCCTTGCCACCTACAAGCCCCGGATCGAGGAGCGGCTCTCGGAGAATTTCGCGCGCTATTTCGGTTAATTGCCCGCTCGTGCGGGCTCCTGAGCAGTATCTCGGTCCAGCCGCTCAAGAGCTGACGTGAGATCGGGGCAGATCATTGCTTGCCCGATGGTGTCACCAAAGCCGCTGCGGGTGATCAGGGAAAGCGGTTGTTCGTTGGGCGCGACCAGCACCAGTCGTGAGCCGCAGTCCGCCAGACGGCGCTCGAGGGCGCGCAAGCCTGCGAGGCCCGAGGTGTCAAGATTGATCATCTGGTGCAGGTCGAGGATCAGCGCCTCGCGCGGCAGATCAGCACGCGTGAGCAGTGGATCGAGGCTGCTGGTCGAGCCGAAGAAGAGCGAACCGAACAGTCGCCAGGCTTCATGACGACCCGTTGAGGCAGCGGGCAAGGCGATCGGATCGATCCGAGTGACCGACGCGACGCGGGTCATGAAGAGCAGCCCCGCAGCCAGCAGGCCGACCTCGATCGCGACCACCAGGTCGAAGATCACGGTCAGCAGGAAGGTCCCGATGAGCAGCAGTCGGTAATGCGCAGAGAACTTGCGCAGTTCGGCAAAGGCGTGCCATTCGCCCATGTTCCAGGCCACCACGAGCAGGATGCCGGCCAGCGCTGCGAGCGGGATGTGGGAAGCAAAGGGCGCCCCTGCGAGCACCACGCAGGCGAGCGTCAGTGCGTGGATGATGCCTGCGATCGGGGAGCGGGCACCGGCCCGCACATTGGTGACTGTACGGGCGATGGTGCCGGTAGCGGCGATGCCGCCAAAGAGCGGCGTCACCAAGTTGGCGATACCTT
>CAZAVT010000107.1:8736-10319 GCA_964488395.1 uncultured Burkholderiaceae bacterium
GGTCATCTGATCGGCAACACGGGCGCAGAGCAGCGATTCGACGGCGCCGAGGGCAGCGATCGCTAGCGTTGGCACTAGCAGCAGCTGCGCGCCGCTCCAGTCGAAGCTGGGCAGCGTTGGAACGGGCAGACCTTGCGGGATCCCGCCGAAGCGGCTGCCGATGGTCTCCACCGGAAGGCCCCATACGACTGTCGTTAGGGTGCACACAACGAGAGCCGCGACAGTGCCGGGCACGCGCGACAGCCAGCGTTGCCAGCGAACCGGATGCGCCGCAGAGGATTTTGGCCACAGGGCTACAAGTGCGAGTGCGCCGGTGCCGATGAGCACCGCCTGGAGATTGATGGTGTGCAAATGTGCAGCGATCTCACTGATCTGCGAGAGCGTGTTCGCTGGCATTCGGTCGATCGCGAGCCCCAGGAAGTCCCGTACCTGCTGGAGCGCGATCACGACCGCGATGCCGCAGGTGAAGCCGGTGATGATCGGTAGTGGCACCCGATGAATGAAGCGACCGAGCTTCAGCGCCCCCATCGCAAACAGGAGGCCGCCTGCCAGGATGGTGGCGATCGCGAGATTGGCGAGGCCGTAGCGTTCGCCGATCCCGTAGAGCAGCGCGACGAAGGCACCCGCTGGCCCGCCGATCTGCACCCGCGAGCCGCCGAGGGCAGAGATCAGGAGGCCGGCGACCACGGCGGTGATGATGCCCTGCTCGGGCTTGACGCCACTGGCGATTCCGAAGGCCATGGCGAGAGGCAGCGCGACCACGCCGACCGTCACACCGGCGGCGAGGTCGTGCCGGAAATCGGCACGCGAGTAGCCGCGCAGCGCCTCGATCAGCCTGGGCCGGAAGCTGAAGCTAAAGGACGGCTTCTCGCTCGACGATCGCGGTGCGCTGATCTTGCCTCCTTGCTAGCGGATCCTCATGCCAGGGATCGCGCCCTCGTCGGCGTCGAGCAGGAAGATGCCAGGCTGGCGATCGTCATCGCTCGAGGCGGACAGGACCATCCCCTCGGAAACGCCGAATTTCATCTTCCGTGGTGCGAGGTTGGCCACGAGAACGGTGAGCCGACCCACCAGTGCCTGCGGATCGTAGGCGGCGCGAATGCCGGAGAACACCGTCCGAGGCTGGGCCTCGCCGACATCGAGCAGCAGTCGGATCAGCTTGGTCGAGCCCTCGACCGCGCTCGCCTCGAGCACGCGGGCGATGCGCAGATCAACCCGGTTGAAATCATCGATGCCGATGGTGAACGGGGTGGGTTCGCTGGTCGCGCGCGCTTCGCCTGCGGGCTTGGCCGGCTGACCGGGGCGGGCAGGTGCCGCGACCATGGGATCGGACGGCTCGAACAGCTGGTCGAGCAGCTTGGGGTCGACCCGCGTCATCAGGTGCTCGTAACGGCCGATCCGCGTGGGCGGTGTCGCGAGACTCCCCCAGTCGAGCGTCCCGCATTGCAGGAAAGCTTCGGCGCGCTCGGCGAGCGCGGGCAGCACCGGCTTGAGCCAGATCGTCAACGCGTGAAAGCCGGCGAGGCAGATTGAACAGACCGACTGCAGCGCATCGCGAGCGGCAGGGTCGCGCGCCAATTCCC
>CAZAVT010000107.1:10329-10554 GCA_964488395.1 uncultured Burkholderiaceae bacterium
CCAGGGCTTTTCGAGATCGAAATATTGATTGATCCGGTCGCCGAACTCCATGGCCAGCCGCAGCGCCTTGCCGAACTCGCGAGTCTCTAGGCAGTCTGCGATCTCGTCGGCGCGCGCCGGCATGGCGAGATTGTGCCAAGCCGGCAGCCCGGCAACGTTGGCGAGCTGTCCGTCGAAATGCTTGAGCAGAAAATTGGATGCCCGGCTGGCGATGTTGACGTACTT
>CAZAVT010000108.1:0-621 GCA_964488395.1 uncultured Burkholderiaceae bacterium
CGGGTCGATGGCGCTCGTGAAGTGCGGCTGCAATCGCCGCGGGCAGGGCGTAGCCCATGGTCGCCAGCCCATTGGAAATCAAGAGATCCTGCGCGGCGTGGCAGGGCCAGAAGGTCGTCGCCGAGAACATGTGGGCCCCGGCATCGACGCTGACCCGTGGCAGCTCGCCTGTCGCACTGCGATGCGCCTCACAGACCTCAAGGGTTCCGGTGACGAGTTGCTGGGGGTCTATCCCCTGGCCGCATCCCCGATAGGCGAGGTCGCTTCGCATCTGAGTCCGTCGCTCGCGGATCTCCGCTGCCGTCCAGTCGGAAGGACGGGCCGCTTCGATCAGCGCATCGAGGCTCGCCTCGAGCGAGCCATGGAGTTGAACCTCGGCTTGCAGGTAGTGCACCGGATGGCGATAGAGGCCGAGCTCGAGAACCGGTAACTGGTAGGGCCAGGGCTGAAGGATGAACTCGACCGGATCGGTACCGATCAGCACGATCAGGTCTGCACTGGCAACCGTCGGCTGCTCGGCCGCGCCGCCCGTGAAGATGCCCGCGTAAAGCGGCGAGGTATCAGCGACGATGCCCTTACCCTTGTAAGTGACGAGAACCGCGCAGCCGAGCTTTTCGGCGA
>CAZAVT010000108.1:631-7378 GCA_964488395.1 uncultured Burkholderiaceae bacterium
GCTCCGCGTAGATCCAGCCGTGCAACGGCATCTGCCGGCGCACTCGGTCGACCACCGCCGGATGTCGAGCTTCCAGGCCAACCACCAGCACGGGGCGCCGTGACCTTCGCAATATCTCTCTGCCCTGATCGACAGAGGCGGCGGGCGCAGCGGCAGCTCTGGTTATCGCAGGCCCTGAAGGGCTGTCCGGGCTGAGGGGCAGGGCGCCCGGCTCGAGCCCTTCCCGAGCATCGGAACCGGTCAGCTCGATGTGGACCGGGCCTCGTCGGGGCGTGAGGGCCGCCACGATGAGGCGATCGATCTCCGAAGGCGCTGCGCTTGAGGGTGCGAGCGTGGAGTGCGCGTTGACCAGTGGCGCGAGCACCGCGCGCTGATCGAACCACTGATGCGTGACATAGCTGCGCTGCTTTTCCGAGAAGCCGTCGGCGACAAGGGCCAGTGCCGAACGGTCGAGCGCTGCATGGGCGATGCCGTTGACCGCGTTGGCGAGGCCTGGTCCCTTGGTGGTCAGCGCGAGACCGACGGAGTCCTCGAGGTCGGCTGTGGTTGCCGCCATCATGACGGCCGCACACTCATGGCGTGCCAGGATGAAGTCCAGACCCCTGACCCGGGCGGACTCAATCAGGTCGAGGCTGGTGCCCCCACCCGGAAGTCCAAACACCCGTCTCATGCCGGTCTGCCGCAAGCGCTCCACCAACAGGTCGGAGACGGTACGAATGGGCACCGACTCCGGACAGGGCGCGAGGGACACAGGGGAGCGATCTTGGGCGTCGGGCATCATGCGGCTTACATTACCATACGACCCTCGTCGAACCAGGAGACAGCATGAGCCGTTATGGCGCCCTTCAGATCGGCCTGATCTGGCAACGATTGTCTGGCTTCATTGACGAGGCTGCCCAGGTGTTCTTGCGCACGTCGTTCTCTTCGGTCGTGCGCGACAACTGGGACATGGCCCTCGGTCTTATGGATGGCCAGGGGCGACAGATCGTCCAGTCCTCCCGCAGCGTCCCCTCGTTCATCGGGACGATGCCGCGCACGCTGGCCTCGATGCTCGAACGCTTTCCGAAGGAGCGCCTGGGGCCAGGTGATGTGCTGATTTCCAATGACGGTTACCTGGGCACCGGGCACTTGAACGACATCACGATGGTCATGCCGGTGTTCCGCGCCGATCGCCTGATTGCTTTCATTGGCAGTACCTTTCACAGCGTCGACATCGGCGGCGCGCCATCGGTCGATGCCCGAGATGCCTTTGAGGAAGGGCTGACCATCCCCGTTTGCCGGATCGTGGTCGGTGGCCGCGAAAACCCGGATGTGATCGCCTTTCTCGAGGCCAACCTGCGCGCGCCGCAGGAAACCCTGGGCGACATCCGTGCGCAGTTTGCCGCCTATGGTCAGGCGCGCGAGCGTCTGCTCGCGCTGCTCGATTCGGAACAGATCGATGACCTTGATGCGCTGGTCGATGACATCCTCGCGAGGTGCGAACACAGCATGCGTCGGGCGATCGAGGTGCTGCCTGACGGTTGCTATGAGGACGAAATCCACCTTGACGGATTTGATGTGCCGCTCCTCATTCGCTGCGCAGTGACCATCGCAGGCAGCGACATACGGGTCGACTACGCGGGCACTTCAAATCAGATTCCCCGGCCCATCAACTCCGTGCTGAACTACACGATCGCCTACACCAACTACGCGCTCAAGTGCCTACTCGATCCGACCACACCCAACAATGACGGGACCTTCCGCCCTGTGCAGGTCAGCGCCCCAGAGGGCACGATCGTCAATCCTCGCAGGCCTGCGCCGGTATGGGCGCGACACCTGTCGGGTCATTATCTTCCACCCGTCGTGTTCGGTGCCATGGCGCGGGTGCTGCCCGAGCGCGTGATCGCTGATTGCGGTTCCCCCCTTTGGAGTGCCTACTTTCAGGGGCTTCAGCCCGATGGCCGCAATTTCGTGAAAATGTTTTTCATGAATGGGGGCCACGGTGCACGAGCTGGGCGCGATGGCCCCGCCTGCCTGTCGTTCCCCTCCAATGTGGCAACCCTGTCGATCGAGCGTTTCGAGTCGAGTGTGCCGATGCTGATCACCGAGAAAGCACTGATCGACGGTTCCGGAGGAAGCGGCCGGCAGCGGGGCGGCCCTGGCCAGAGGATCTCGTTTCGAGTGACCGGCGAGCATCCCGTGGTGATGACGATTCGGCACGAGCGGGTGAGGTTTCCGCCGCGCGGTTTGATGGGCGGCGGCCCCGGGGCGGCAGGTCGTGATCTGATCAATGGATCGGTGATCCCTGCCAAGGGGCGCTATTCACTCGCGCCAGGCGATGTGGCAACGTTCGAGACGCCTGGCGGCGGTGGCTTTGGGAAGCAGGATGCTGCGCAACTCCTTGGGGCCAAGTCATGAGCCTCGTCCTGGGCGACCACCATTCGGGCGGCGAGGGTCGCTACCGCATTGGCGTCGACATCGGCGGTACCTTCACCGACTTCGTGATGCTCGATGTCGAGCGGGGCGTCCTGCATAACGAAAAGCTGCTCACCACCCCCGACGATCCCTCTCGGGCGGTCCTCGAGGGCATTCGGCGCTTGCTGGCGGCGGCAGGGATCGACGCGAGCCAGGTTGCGCAAGTGATCCACGGGACCACCCTGGTCGCCAATGCGCTGATCGAGCGCAAGGGCGTGCGGACTGCGCTCGTCACCACCCGGGGTTTTCGCGACGTGCTCGAGGTCGGACTTGAATGGCGCTATGACACCTATGATCTGTCGCTCGAACTCCCGCCGCCGCTTGCGCCTCGCCAGCACTGCTTCGAGGTGTCTGAGCGACTCGATGCAACCGGTCAGGTGGTTGAGTTGCTCGACGAGCACTCGGTCCGTGAGATCGGCGAGCAGATGCGGCGCGAGGCGATTCAGGCAGCCGGTATTTGCCTGCTCCATTCGTTCAGGAATCCCGCTCACGAGGAGCGGGTGCAAGCCATCCTGCGCGAGGTCTGCCCTGACCTCATTACCTGCATCTCGAGCGATGTGGTGCCCGAGATCGGCGAGTATGAGCGGATGTCGACGACGGTCGCCAATGCCTATGTGCTGCCGATTTTCGAGCGTTACCTCGCCCGGATCGCGAGCGGTCTTCGTGAGATCGGTATCGCTCATCCCCTCTATCTCGTCCTCTCCGATGGCGGCACTGTTCACCAGCGGACCGCCATCCGCCATCCGATCCGCCTGGTTCAGTCCGGGCCGGCCGGTGGCGTCCAGGCGACCACCCGGTACGGATTAGCGGCCGGCGAGCGCAACATCTTCTGTTTTGACATGGGTGGGACCACGGCGAAGGCGTGCCTGATCGATGATGGCGAGCCGCTGCGTGGCACCGAATTCGAGGTCGCACGGGTGTTCCGATTCAAGAAGGGCAGCGGGCTACCCTTGCGAATTCCGGTCATCGACATGATCGAGATCGGCGCCGGGGGCGGGTCGATTGCGCGAGTCGACCGGCTCGGTCTGCTGCAGGTAGGCCCTGACAGTTCCAGCGCCGATCCAGGTCCTGCCTGCTATGGCCGAGGAGGCCGTGATCCGACGGTGACGGACGCTGACTTGGTGCTTGGTTATCTGGGAACCGATAGCTTCCTGGGGGGCGATCTGCGACTGGACCTCGCTGCCGCCCGGTCTGCGATCGCCCGCCAGATTGGCGAGCCGCTGGGTCTAACCATCGAACAAGCGGCCTGGGGCATCCACGACCTGGTCAACGAAAACATGGCGCGTGCGGCGGTGATCCATGCGCTCGAGAAGGCCCGTCGGATCGACGATTATGCGATGTTGCCCATCGGCGGCGCGGGTCCGGTTCACGCGGCCCATATCGCTCGCAAGCTTGGGGTTTCGAGGGTGATTTGCCCTCTCGGCGCCGGCGTTGCGTCTGCGTTTGGTTTTCTGGCTGCGCCGACCTCCTTTGCCTTCGTGCGGGGGCGGCTCGAGGCCCTTCAGGCGGTCGATTTCACCGCGGTCAATGTCCTATTGGATAGCCTGCAGGCCGAGGGCGAGTCGATGCTGGCGACTGCTGGTACGGCCCCCGGAGGCGTTAGCGTCAGTCTGGCTGCCGCAATGCGCTACGTTGGGCAGGGCTACGACATCGACGTCGATCTCGATCGAGCGGCCGTGAGAGCTGGCGACCGGTCGGCGATGGCAGCGGCGTTCGAGCGGACCTACCGACGCCATTTCGGACGCGTCGAGCGAGCAATGAGTGTCGAAGTGGTGTCGTGGCGGATGGTGGTGAGTGGCCCGCGGGTCGAGATCGACCTGGCGCGGGCACGGCCGCGGGTCGTGGCGCCACGGGCAGCGGGGTCGGTGCTGGCGACGCAGGCTGAACGTCCGGTTCCCACTGCCTGGCGAGAGGCCTGGTTCGAGACCTTGGGAGGCTTCGTGCGCACGCCCGTCTATGACCGTTACGCGCTTCTGCCCGGGGCTGTGCTTCCCGGGCCCGCGCTGGTCGAGGAGAGGGAGTCCACGGTGGTCATTCCGCCCGCTGCTAGCGCCCGGTGCGACGACAGTCTCAATCTGGTCATTGACCTGGCTTGACCTTGCCCGAAGCCTCGTCGAAACCGCCCTGGCCCTCGAGCGCCGCCCAGGCGGCAAAGGCCGGCGAAGGATCGACTTCGCCGCTGCGGATCAGTTCGAGCCAGATCCGGGCCGCCTCAACGAAATAGGGGACGCTGCCTGGGAACATCATGATCGAGAGCGCCTCGGCGAGTTCCAACTCCGGCACCCGATCCTGATACGCTGACCGAAGCGACCAGCGCAGCAGCAGGTGCTCGGCTCGGGCCGCGTGGATCGCACAAGCCGCCATCCAGATCTGGCGCGGTTCGAGCGGTGCGGCCGTTGCGAGGATCGCCTCCCGATAGGCGGTCTGCGGATCGAACCCGTCCAGATGGGCCCGCCAATGCTCCTCGAGGAACCGATAGCCGACTGAACCGACCGAGAAGGCAGCCAGACGGGCGACTGCCGAGAATTCGGTCATCGAGCCGCCGCCCTGGAGATACTTGGGAATATGGTGAGTGGCGAGCGCCTCGTCGGTTGCGATCAACACCGCCAGCCAGACGATTTCCCGGTCACGGACCGAAAGGATCTTGTGTTCCAGGGCGAGCGCGGTGTAGGCGGCGTCGTAGCCGGCGAGCACTGACTCGGAAAGGACTGCCATCAGGCCATGGTGTGGCAGCAGGTAGCCGCGTTGCGACTTGACCCGCGCCAGGCGCGCTGCAATCTCGGATGCCTGCGCCTTGATGTCTTTCTCGCTCATGATCGATTGACCCCCCTGGGTTTGTGAGGATAATTCGCGATCCTCTCACACGACATAGAATCGTCGCTTTCTATCCAAAAACACACCGGAGACTGATGATGGGTAAA
Organism: uncultured Burkholderiaceae bacterium; assembly: GCA_964488395.1. GTDB lineage: Bacteria > Pseudomonadota > Gammaproteobacteria > Burkholderiales > Burkholderiaceae_E > SYIM01. Next base: position 6,007 of record CAZAVT010000108.1, read on the forward strand.
CCGATCTCGATCGACACCTCGCGTCGCGAACTCATTCGGGCGACTAGCGGCCTGGGCGGATTGGCCGCGGTCCAGGGTTTTGGTGCGGTGGTCGGGATGGGCGTCGCACCGGCGATGGCCCAGAGCCTGCAACTCAGCAGTTTGCGCTCCACCTCTCGGTCCTGGATCTGGGGCGCGGAGGATCTCGCGATCGATGCGAAGTACTTCGATCGCTCAGGTCTGAAGGTCACGATGGCCGCCACCGAGCGTGGGGTGAATCATGACGCGCTGGTGGGCGGGGCCGCCGATATTCTGCTGGGTGCTCCCCAGCAGAACATGCGGGTGCAGATCCTGGGCCAGCCAGTGGTGATCATCGCAGGGATGGTCAACAAGTTCGCGAGCAATATCGTCGTTCGCAAGTCGATTCTCGACAAGCTGGGCGTCGACGAAAAATCGTCGGTCGAAAAGCGAGGCGCGGCGCTCAAGGGTTTGCGGCTCGGCCATACCGGCCCCGGCAGTGCGCCCGATCAATTGCTGCGGCACTTCCTGCGGGCCGGTGGTGCCGATCCCAACAAGGATGCGAAGCTCGTGACGATCCGTGGCGTGCCGGCGATGGTGGCGGCCATGGAAAAAGACCAGATCGACGGCTTTTGTCTGTCCTCGCCGACGTCGGATCAGGCGGTCAAGCGGGCCGGCGCCGCTTACCTCTTCAACATGTCGATCAACCCGCCGCCTGGGTTCGAGGATTTCCTCTACATCACGGCGAGCGTGACCGAGGCGACGCTCAAGAAGAAGGAAGCCGAGCTCATCGCCTACATCAAGGGCATTTCACTCGCGCTGAAGGCCATCCACGAGGATCCCAAGACCTTCAAGGCGCTGTCGCGGGTCTGGTTCCAGGCGGTCGACGATGAGCTGTTCGAACTCGCCTTCCAGAACAATGTCGGCATCTACATGAAGGATCCGACCCCGACCCAGCACCACTTCAATGTCAACCTCAAGTTCATGAACGACTCGCTGGTCGAAGCTGGGCAGAAGCCTGCGCCGGCCGACTACAGTTATGACAAGGCCTTCAATCTCGCCATCGTCAAGAAAGCCCTCGGCTGATGTCGATCGAGATCCGGGGGGTCACTAAGCTCTTCGTCCGGCGCGGCCGCGAGGTGGTCGCGCTCGATGATTTTCACCTGTCGATCGCCGATGGCGAGTTCGTCGCCTTCGTTGGCCCCTCGGGTTGCGGCAAGTCGACCCTTCTCAATATGGTGGCTGGCATTCTCGAGCCCACGGGCGGCGTGATTGAGCACGACGGCAAGGTGGTCCATGGCCCGAACCGAGCGGTGGGTTACATGACCCAGGCTGACAGTCTGCTGCCCTGGAGAACCGCCGAGGACAACGTGAT
>CAZAVT010000108.1:7388-10495 GCA_964488395.1 uncultured Burkholderiaceae bacterium
TACGGCTGCGTGGTGTGTCCGCCGCCCAGGCGCGCCAGCGTGTCGAGCAGCTGCTCGCGATGGTTAATCTCTCGGGGTTTGGCAAACATTTCCCGAACGAGCTTTCCGGGGGCATGAGAAAGAGGGTCGCGTTGGCACAGGTGCTCGCCTATGACCCAGGGACCTTGCTCATGGACGAGCCCTTTGGTGCGCTCGATGCGCAGTTGAAGCTCGTGATGCAGAACGAGCTGCTCAATATCTGGGAGCAGCGACGCAAGACCGTTGTCTTTGTGACTCATGACCTTGCCGAGGCGATCGCGCTTGCGGACCGTGTGGTGGTCTTTACAGGCAGGCCTGGCCGCATCAAGCTCGAAGAGCGGATCGATCTCGTCCGGCCGCGTGACGTGTTTCGAGATCGCTTCACGCCGCGCTTTCAGGAGATCTACGAGCGCATCTGGCAGGCGCTCGAGCCCGAGATCAAGAAAGGCGAGGCCCTCTGAAGTCGCAGCAGGCTACCGGCGGTCGTCATGGCCACGGTAGGCCGTCCCCAAGGAGCATCCCGTCGTGAATTCCTACGAAGCAGCACAGACCATGCCCGATCGGGGCAGCCGGGCGGTGGTTGAGGAAGAGCTCAAGGTCGCGCGTGGCCGCCGCATCCAGCGGATCGCCCAGGTCTTGGTGGGCGTCATCTTTCTGGCCTGCTGGGAGCTTGCGGCCGGGCCTTTGATCGATCCTTTCTTCGTGAGCGAGCCATCAGCCGTTTTCGCGAAACTCAAGGACTGGGTCATCCGCGGTGAGTTGTTCGCCCATTTGGGCATTACGCTTTACGCGACCGTTCTCGGTTTCGTGATCGGGTCGATCACAGGCTTTGCAACCGGGTTCGTTTTTGGTCGGTATGAGCGGATCGGCGCGATCTTCGACCCCTACATCACGGCGATCTACTGTCTGCCCAAGATTGCGCTCGCGCCGCTCTTCATCATGTGGTTCGGTATTGGCATCGAGTCAAAGATCGCGATGGCCGCGGTGATCGTATTTTTTCTCGTGTTTCTCAATACCTACTCCGGCGTGCGTGATGTGAACCCGATCCACATCCACGGGACCCGGATCATGGGCGCGGGCGAGTGGCAGTTATTGATCAACGTGATCGCGCCATCGGCGGCGGCATGGGTCCTCACCGGTCTCAAAGTCTCGGTGCCCTATGCCCTGATCGGAGCTGTGGTGGGCGAATTCATGTCGTCCAATCGCGGCATGGGTTTCATGATCGCGCAGTCTTCGGCCATGTTCGATACGGCGGGCGTATTCGCGGGCCTGGTGGTCCTCGCGCTGGTCGGCGGCATCATCAACGAGGGGCTCAAGCGGCTCGAGCGCCATGTGCTGCGCTGGCGGCAGTGACCCTCGGAGACGGATCGATCCGCTGGGCAGTTCTTGCTCGGTGGGTAGGAGGATGACATGAGCGGGCAGACGAGCGGATCGGCAGCGGGCTTCAACCTGAGGGTGCATCAGTACCACGCACTCAGGCCAGGCCCGGCGCTGATTGTGCTGGGCCGAGTGCACGGCAACGAAGTAGCTGGCAGCCTCGCGATCAGCCGCTTGATCGATGATCTGGACGCCGGTCGCCTCCAGCTGCAGCGCGGCCGCCTGACGCTGGTGCCAGTGACGAACCCACTTGCGGCGGCACGGGCTCAACGGTCGGGGGATCGCAATCTCAACCGAAACCTTCGGCCGACGGCGGTGCCCCAGGATTTCGAAGACCGAATTGCCAACGTGCTCTGTCCCCTGCTCGCAGCGCACGACGCACTCCTCGATCTGCATTCATTCAACAGCGCTGGCGAGGCCTTTGCGCTCATTGGCCCCGAAAACAATCAGGGCGAGCTCGAGCCCTTCAGTCATGCGGCGCAAGAGGCGCGTCTCGCTCGTCATCTGGGGCCAGCTCGGATCGTCGAAGGCTGGATGTCGGCCTATGTTGGGGGCGTCCATGCCCGCAAGCTGCGCAGCCTCGAGCGTGGTGTCACGCTCGATACCGATCCGAGCTACGGCGTCGGCACGACCGAGTACATGCGATCGCAGGGCGGCTGGGCGGTGACGCTCGAGTGCGGCCAGCATGCCGATCCCAAAGCTCCAGAGGTGGGTTGGCGGGCCATCCGTCAGACCTTGGCTTTGCTGGAGATGGCGGATTGCCCGCTCGAGCCGCCGCGAGCTGGGTACGAGCTGCTGCGCCTGGTCGAAGTCACCGACCGGTTGCATGCGCAGGATCGATTCGTCCGCGATTGGGTCAGTTTCGATCCGGTGCGTGCGGGCGAGCCGATCGGCATCCGCCATGACGGCCGGGCCGTGCTTGCTCCCGCCGACGGCCGGATCGTATTTCCCAACGTCAAGGCTGAACCCGGCTTTGAGTGGTTCTATTTCGCCCAACCGAGCCCTCGGCATCTCGGTTGAGGGCGAAGCGCCAGGGACCCTAGGAACGCAAGCACCGCTCGATGACGGTGAGCGCTTTCGACACGTCGCTGTCATCGACATCCAGGTGGGTGACCCAGCGCTGCACGCTCGGCTGGCCATCGCTCGAACGGGTATTGACCAGGATGTTTTCGGCCTTCAGGTGAGCGTCAAGTATCGCCGCCACCTCGGGCACGATCTCCACGAAGACGATGTTGGTGTGAGGCGGTCGGGCCATGATCCGGCCTGCGCATTCGCGACCGATCCGATTGATTCCGTCGGCGAGTCGCTGGGCCCGGCGATGAGCCTCGGCCAGTCGATCGAGGTGGTGCTCGAGCGCATAGAGGCCAGCCGCTGCGAGTACGCCCGCCTGGCGCATTCCGCCGCCGAGCATCTTGCGCCAGCGCCGGGCGCGGCCGATCGTTGTCCTCGAGCCCAGCAGAAGCGAACCCACTGGCGCACCGAGGCCCTTGGAGAGGCAGACCGAAACGGTGTCGAAGTTCGCGCAGATCTCCCGCGCGACGGCCCTGACCTCGTTTACCGTCTCGCCCTGCTGATCGCCGGCTCGATCGCCCGCGAGCCGGCGACGGACGACCTCGGTGGCGGCATTGAAGAGTCGCGCGCCGTCCAGATGCGTCGCAAGACCCCGGCGGGTGGCAAGCTCGCGCACCTCGCGCAGGTAATCCATCGGCAAG
>CAZAVT010000109.1:0-3692 GCA_964488395.1 uncultured Burkholderiaceae bacterium
AAAAGCAGGACGCCATCCGCTTGTTGATCACGATGTCGCGTTTGTGATCGACCCGTGCGCGGTCATCGAACTCAGCCCTCCGACTGCCGACCTTGATGTTTTGCAGCGAGTCCGGGGTATTTGACCGGGTGCCCCAGACCCCGCAGTCCTCGCCCGAATCCATGTATGCCACGTAGGTCCAGACCACCGGAAAGCCATTCGAGCGGCAGGCATCGGCGAGCTCGTTGATGTATTCGATCTGACGTGGATCGGTTTCGTAGGCGGTGACGAATTCCGGCACGCAGGTGTAGGCCTTTTGCAGGTCAATGTTGATCAGGGCAATCTTGCGGCCAAAGCCGAAGCGCTTGCGGGTCGGGTTGGCCCGGACTTCCTCGAAGAGTTGCCGGGCGGACTTGTCGGAAAGTTGCATGATGGCGGCTCGGATTCGTTGAGTGAGAGCGAGACCGAAAGATAGAACATTTCCTTCGTTCCTGCACCCTCTCTGGCAAGGTCCGAGCGACCTGCCCGTCGTAGAATGCAGCGATCCTTTCCATCTGTGAGGCCGCGCGACGCAGAGCGGCCCCGCCAACTTCGGGAGCAAGGCCATGAGTCGCGACATCTGGGTGGTGAGCGGTGTGCGCACCGCAATCGGCACATTCGGCGGCAGCCTCAAGGACCAGACGCCGACACAACTCGCAGCGGCGGTGCTGCGCGAGGCCTGCCGGCGGGCGCAGGTCGGAGCCGACGACGTTCAGCATGTGGTCTTCGGCCACGTGATCAACACCGAGGCTCGCGACCTGTATCTGTCGCGGGTGGCGACCATCGATGGAGGACTGTCGATCCATACGCCCGCGCTGACGCTCAACCGCCTGTGCGGCTCCGGTCTACAGGCGGTGGTGTCGGCTGCGCAGACCATCCTACTCGGTGATGCCGAAGTCGCAATCGCGGGTGGGGCCGAAGTGATGAGTCGTGGCCCCTATCTCATGCCCGGCGCCCGTTGGGGCCAGCGGATGGGCGACGGTCAGATCGTCGACATGATGGTGGGCGCGCTGCACGACCCCTTCCAGCGGATCCACATGGGCGTGACCGCCGAGAACGTCGCTCGCCAATGTGGCGTGAGCCGCGAGGATCAGGATCAACTCGCCGTCGAAAGCCACCGGCGCGCCGCTCAGGCGCTGAAAAATGGCTATTTCCGGGAGCAGATCCTGGGAGTTGAGCTGAAGAGCCGCAAGGGCACAGTCACCTTCGAGACCGACGAGCACGTGCGCCACGACGCGACGCTCGAGGACATGGCCAAGCTGCGACCCGTTTTCCAGAAAGAGGCCGGGACAGTCACCGCCGGTAACGCCTCCGGCATCAACGATGGTGCGGCGGCGCTGGTCTTGATGGACGCCTCGATGGCCAAGGCAAGAGGCGCCCGACCAATGGCACGGCTGGTGAGCTATGCACACGCTGGCGTCGAACCCTCGACCATGGGCCTGGGCCCGGTGCCCGCCTCACGCCGCGCGCTCGAGCGCGCTGGGCTTCGGGTCTCCGATATGGACGTGATCGAGGCCAACGAGGCCTTCGCAGCCCAAGCGCTGGCCGTCAGCCGTCAACTCGAGTTCGATCCGGCCAAGGTCAATCCGAATGGGTCGGGCATCTCCCTGGGTCATCCGGTGGGCGCAACCGGGGCGATCATCACGGTGAAGGCGCTCTACGAGCTGGAGCGCACCGGCGGCCGCTATGCCCTCGTCACCATGTGCATCGGCGGCGGCCAAGGGATTGCGGCGATTTTCGAGCGGCTTTGAGCGCGGTTCGTCTGGACCGGCGGGCGGTCGTCGCCGGGCTCGCAACGACCTTCGCCGAGCGAGTGGCGACAGCGTCTGACACGATCCCGCTGGCCGACGCCCACAGCCACCTGTTCTTCAATTTCCGAGACCGCATCACCATCCGAGAGCGGATGGTCGGCAATCGGGTGGAGTTGATCGCACTCCACATCGTGCCCGACTCGCCTTTTCTCAGCCGCGATTCGGTCGGCCGAGTCACCCAGTCACAGGCCAATCAGCCCGGCCAGATCTATGCGCATTTCCGGCGAATGATCTCCAATATCCGAGGGCGCCTGTCGATCGAAGACCTCCCCCTGTTGCTGCGCAGGGCCGACCTGGACCAGCTGAGCCCGGAAGCGCCGCGGGTACTGCTGTCGGTCGAAGGCGCCGATTTTGTCGACGATCAGCTGGACCGGGTCCAGGAAGCCTTCGATCTCGGGGTGCGACAGATCGGCATCGGCCATTTCATGGAAAGTCCACTGGTCGACATCCGGACCGAGAGGCCCAGGCACGGCGGTCTGACCGACCGAGGCCGCGGCTTTATCGAACGCTGCAATGCGCTCGGCATCATCGTTGACAACTCACACGCCACGGACGTGGCGATCGAGCAGGCCCTTTCGGTCAGCCGGTATCCGATGATCTATTCGCACGGCTCGATCGGCCGGTTCCGATCCAATCACCAATCGCCCGGGAACAGCATCATGGCGATTTCACGCGCCACCGCCCGCAAGCTCGCCGATCGCGGCGGATTGATCGGGATCTGGGGTCATCGGAACACCTACAGCTCGATCGAACAGTACGGCCATGCGATCGTCCAGTTCATCGATTGGGTGGGCGCCGATCACATTGCCTTGGGCACCGACATCGGCGGGCTGGGCACCCCCGCTGATCCAATTGCCTTCGACGTGCTTCGAAAAGACTACGGCGAACTGCGACGAGTCCTCCTCCACGTACAGCAAGCCGGCATCAGCGAGGCCTCGCTCGAGAAGATCGCCCACCGCAACTACCGACGCCTGGTGAGCGAGGTCCTGCCCGACTAGGCGCAGGCGGCAAGCGCCTGATCGGCCGCTGCCAGTGTCTCGGCGATGTCGGCGTCGCTGTGGGCACTCGAGAAGAAGAACGCCTCGACCGGCGAAGGCGGTAGATAAACGCCACGATCAAGCATGAGGTGATAGAAGCGCTTGAAGCGCTCGAGATCTTGTTGCTGCGCCTCGGCAAAGCTGGTCGGCGGCTCGGCCCGCAGGTAGAGCCCTGCCATCCCGCCCTGGTGCTGGGCACAGAATGCGAGTCCCGCCTTGCGCCCTGCCGCATTGAGTCCGTCCACCAACCGACCGCAGCGCCGATGCAAGGTCTCGAAAAAACCGGGCTCGGAGATCAGGTCGAGGGTCGCAATACCCGCCGCCATCGCAATCGGATTGCCCGAGAGCGTACCAGCCTGATAGACGGGTCCCAGCGGCGCCATCATGTCCATCACTTGTGCGGGCCCGCCGATCGCCCCGACGGGCATGCCGCCACCGATCACCTTGCCAAAGGCACTCAGGTCGGGCTGGACGCCCACGACCTCTTGCGCGCCGCCAAGCGCAACCCTGAATCCGCTCATCACCTCATCGAAGATCAAGAGCGCGCCATGCGCCGAGCAAAGCGCACGCAGGCCCTCGAGGAAGCCCTCTCGAGGGCGAATCAGATTCATATTGCCGGGCATGGGCTCGACCATCACGCAGGCAATCGAATCAGGATGTGCGGCGAACAGCTCGCGCACGCTGTCGAGATCATTGAACTGAGCCACGAGCGTGTGCTGCGCGAGATCGGCCGGCACCCCTGCCGAACTCGGCGTTCCGAAGGCGAGCGCACCCGATCCGGCCTTGACGAGCAGGCTGTCGGCGGTGCCGTGGTAGCAGCCCTCGA
>CAZAVT010000109.1:3702-10288 GCA_964488395.1 uncultured Burkholderiaceae bacterium
TATAGCCACGCGCCAGACGCAGGGCTGACATAGCAGCCTCGGTGCCCGAACTGGTGAAGCGGACCCGCTCCACCTGGGGAAAGAGCGCGCAGATCCGTTCGGCGAGTTCGCTTTCCATCACGTTGGGTGCGCCATAGGAAAGCCCTCGGGTCGCGGCCTGCTGAACCGCTTCGATCACCCGGGGATGGGACTGGCCAGCGATCATCGGACCCCACGAACCCAGGTAGTCGATGTAGCGGCGTCCTTCGACGTCCCACATGTACGCCCCCTCGGCCCGGGCAATGAAGCGCGGCGTGCCGCCGACCGCCCGAAACGCACGGACTGCGGAATTGACACCACCGACCAGCACCTTCCGGGCGCGGTCGAACTCAGCCTGATTCGTGGTCATTACAGCGCTCTCCCTGATGCGGACCCGGTGGATCTCGCCGCTTTCTTGTTCGTATCAGCTGACAAGTCTAAATGAAAGCCACGCGCGATCAGGGGGAGCAGGAACTCGGGCAGCCGGAGGCATCAGAAAAAAAAAGCGCACATCGCTGTGCGCTTCAACGGCAGCAGAGCTGCCTCTCCTCCTCCTCGATACACCTGAGAATCTACGCGGAGCGCTCTCACATTTAAACGCCACAAACCGCGGATCCAACGGAAACGAATCCTCCACGAATTTGCCGGCACTGACAAGCCGCAAGAGCGCCCCGACGCACCGCTACGCAGGCCCACAAATGGCGCGGCGCAATATAAACGCGTCTCCGTAAGGCTTCGCGCAGAGGAGCAGAAAAAGGCTGGCTGCTGCAACGCAACATAGAGCACGAGAAAATGGAAGAGCCTTGGGAAAACCCAGGGGCCTGCGCGACGCCGCGTTCAGCGCGCCCGGTCGACCCAGGCGAGAAGCGTCAGACCGACCGCAAGCGCGAACAGGCTCGGCAAGCTGACGGTGAGGAGCGCCGGCCAGGTGTTGAGCAAGCCGAGATTGCTGAACAGGCTATTGGCAAAATGAAATCCGATCCCGAGCATGATGCCTGCGAACACCTTGTAGCCAATGCCGCCGCCCCGTGTCTGCAGGTAGGCAAAGGGCAGCGCAAGAATCATCATCACGATCACTGCAAGCGGATAGACGACCTTTTTCCAGAAAGCAAGTTCATAGCGTTCGGTCGCCTGCCGGTTCTCGCGCAGGTGACGAATGTAGTTGAAGAGGCTGAACGCGGACATCCGCTCGGGTGCCACCATCAGCACCGAGAGGAGGGCGGGGCCGATCTCGGTGGGCCAGAGCCGCTCGGGCTCGACGGCTCGCTCGCTGGACAGAATCGGAGCGCCGCCACTTGCCTCGTCGAGGCGAAAGCGCCGGGTCTCGGCCTCGCTCAGTCGCCACGCCGCAGGCGCCTCGAAGCGCGCCTGGCGTGCCTCGATCAGCTCAGTGAGCCGCATTTCGCGATCGAACTCGAACACCCGCACCCGCCGCAATCCGCCATCTGGGGCGAGTTCGCCAATGTTGACGAAGCGGATCCGTTGCAATTCACCCGATGCGTCGCGCAGGGAATCGCGCACCCAGAGCCCCGAGCGCAGTTGTCCACCGACCGCCGAGCCCATTGCCGTGAGGCGGACCTGCTGGGCGAGTTGCGCCGCCGGCGGCACCGCGAGTTCACCGACCAGCGCGGTCCCGACGGCCAGCAGACTGCCGACCACCGCCAACTGCAGCACCGCTCGCAGGCGCCCCAGTCCAGCAACCCGCATCGCAGTGAACTCCGAGCTCGCCGCCAGCTGGGCGAGCGCATACACGGTGCCAATCAACGCGGCAATCGGGAGCAACTCGTAGGTGCGGGTCGGAAGCATCAGCAGCACGAAGACAATGGCCGAAGCAAGGCCATATCCGCCGCGGCCGATATCATCGAGCTCATCGATGAAATCGAAGAACGCGAACAGGCCGAGGAATGCGATCAGCACGAAAACCACGGCCGAGCCGACGCTACGGGTCAGATAGCGAGCGATCAGCGTGGGAGCGAGCAGGCTCATCAGCCGGCACTGCCCTGACGTGCCGCCGCCACGACCCTGACCGATCGGGCGCTTCGCTGCCACCAGCGCCGTCCCCCGGTCAATGACAACCGGCGCCAGAAAAGCAGTGCGATGATGACGATCATGCCCAGGTGAACGACCGTCGCGCCCCACTCGAAACCGATCTTGCCCTGGGCGATCCAGGCCTTCATGACGGTCAACAGGTTGTTGTAGACGACGTAGGCGAGGAGCGCAATGATCAGGTTGGTCGAGCGCCCGAGCCGTGGATTCACCGCCGACAACGGAATCGCGAGGAGCGCCATCAGGATGACCGCGAGCGGCGGACTCAGGCGCCAGTGCAATTCCGCCAAATGGGCGGGATTGGGATCGGCGAGCAGGTCCGCCAGCGACATGGCACGGATCCCCGCCCCACTCACCGGGCCGCCCGCGTGTGGTTCGAGCAGCAGCCCGTAGCGCTCAAAAGCCATCACACTCATTTCGGGAGTGCCGAGCTTGCCGTCATAGCGACGCCCCCTCTCGAGGACAAGGTAGCGGTCGCCGTCGGGCAGGATCTCGACTCGCCCGCCTTGAGCAACGACGATCGCCTCGCGCTCGGTTCCCCGCTGCGTGACGAAGATGTTTTGCACTTCGGTCGCGAGGTCGTTCAGCGACTCGACATAGAAAACCCGCCCGCCACCGGCCGACTCCCGAAACTGCCCGGCTGCGACCTGAGAGATATCCTCGCGCTGCAAAAAGCGTTGTTCGTACTCATAAGCCTGCTGATTGGCCCATGGCGCGGCGACAAAGCTCACGAAGCCACAGAGCGCCGCAACCGGCAATGTGAAGGCAATCACCGGCGGGATCCATTGCAGGAGGCTGCGGCCGCTCGCAAACCAGATCACCATCTCGGAGTCGCGCCAGGCACGGGTGAGCGCCATCAGCACCGCGACATAAAGGGTCAGCACCAGGAGAACCGGCAGTGAGCCGATGGCACTAAACGCCATCAGTGGCAGGATCGACTCGGTGTCGACCCGGCCCGCCGCAGCACGGCCCAGCCAGCGAATCAGCGTGGTGGTCACGAGGACCGCAAAGAGCGTGGCGAACACCACGCTGGCGAGGGTGGATAGTTCCCGGCGCAGCGCCCTCTTGAACAGCATGGCGAGCCTGCCCCTCGATATAATCAGCGGTTTGCCGTCTGGCCTGAGGAAAAACAATGCAATTTAGCACAAAGGTCGTCAACGTCGAGCGGCTGCGCGCCGGGTGCGCGATCGTCCCGGTGATTCACGGTCACCCCCTCGCCGACGAGGCGGCGCGGCTTGACGCAGCGCTCCAGGGGCGGCTTTCGGCGATGCTGGGCCGAGGCGACCTCGACGACAAGGCAGGCTCGACGCTGATGCTGCACCGGGACGGATCGCTCCCCAGGGTACTGCTCGTGCGCGTCGGCAAGGACACCGAAGTCGCCGAAAAGTCGTTTTCCGAGGCCTGCGCCGCGACCTGGCGCGAGCTCGCGCGTAGCGCAGCCGACGACGTCGTATCGATGCTGCACCAGGTACCCGTGGCTGGCCGCACCTTGGCCTGGCGGCTCGAGACCCAAATTGCTAGCGGGCGCGATGCAGCCTATCGCTTCGAGCAGATGAAGAGCAAGCGCTCGGGCAAACCAGCACGACCGCACTCCGTCGTCCTGGCCGTCGAGCGTGGTCAGGCAACGAGCGCCTCGGCCGCAGTCGCGCGTGCCGTCGCACTGGCCAATGGCCAGGATCTCACCCGCACGCTGGGTAACCTGCCACCCAACATCTGCACCCCAACCTACCTCGCACAACAGGCTCGCGCCCTGGGTCGGGAGATGGGCCTGAAGGTCGAGGTGCTCGAGCGCAAGCAGATCGAGGCGCTCAAGATGGGCTCCTTCCTTGCGGTGGCGCAGGGCTCGGAGCAGCCGCCCAAGCTGATCATTGCCCACTACCAGGGCGCCTCGAGTCGACAGGCGCCGGTCGTGCTGGTCGGCAAGGGCATCACCTTCGACACGGGCGGCATCTCGATCAAGCCCGCCGCGGGCATGGACGAGATGAAGTTCGACATGTGCGGCGCGGCCTCCGTGCTCGGTACGCTGCGCGCGGTGGCCGAGATGAAGCTCAAGATCAACCTGATCGGCGTGATTCCAACCTGTGAAAACATGCCGAGCGGGCGCGCAGCCCGTCCTGGCGATATTGTCACGACGATGTCGGGCCAGACCGTGGAGATTCTCAACACCGATGCCGAAGGTCGTCTGATCCTCTGTGACGCGCTGACCTATGTCGAGCGCTTCAAGCCACGAACCGTCATCGACATCGCGACTTTGACGGGGGCTTGTGTCGTCGCCCTGGGTCATCACCACTCCGGGCTCTTCGCCCGCGAGGATGCACTCGCTGCAGAGCTGCTCGACGCGGGCCGGGAGGCCAATGACACCTGCTGGCGCATGCCGCTCGATGAGCCCTACCAGAGCGCGCTGAAGTCGCGTTTTGCCGATGTGGCCAATGTCGGCGGTCGTGATGCCGGCGCCGTAACAGCGGCCTGCTTCCTTGCCCGCTTCACCAAGAAATATGACTGGGCGCATCTGGACATCGCCGGAACCGCCTGGAAATCAGGCGCGCAAAAAGGCGCGAGCGGGCGTCCGGTGCCGCTGCTCACCCGCTTCCTGATCGCGCGCGCCGAGGGATGACCCGGATCGACTTTCACTTCAACGCGCCCGACAAGCTGCACTACGGGTGCAGGCTGCTGCGCAAGATCCACCGTGGCGCAGGGCGTGCGGTGGTCTGGTGCGAGGATGCGACTGAGCTCGCGCGCTTCGACGAACTGCTCTGGACTTTCTCCGATCAGGACTTCATTCCTCATGTCGTAGCGAGCGATCCCCTGGCAGCAGAAACCCCGTTTCTGCTCGCCGCTGAGGCCTTCGATTCGCCCCACCATGACGTCCTGGTCAATCTGGGACAACAAACCCCGCCCGGGTTCAGCCGCTTCGATCGGCTGATTGAAATCGTCTCGGCCGAGCCTGCCGACCGTCAGATCGCACGCGAGCGCTGGCGCTTCTACAAGGACCGCGGCTACCCCATGAATACCTTCGACATCGCGGCACGCCCATCATGACCGATCGAACCCAAGCCGCCCCTGAGGGCGCACTCGCCCGCAGCTTCGAGCCGAGCGAGATCGAATCGCGCTGGTATCCGGTCTGGGAAGCGCGCGGCCTCTTCGAGCCGCCCGCCGCCAGTACGGACACAGCCAGCCACGCGGGCTACTGTATTCAGCTGCCACCGCCCAATGTGACCGGCACACTGCACATGGGCCATGCCTTTCAGCAGACCCTGATGGATGCCCTGATCCGTTACCACCGCATGAAGGGCCTGGACACCAACTGGGTCGTCGGAACTGACCACGCAGGGATCGCAACCCAGGTGGTCGTGGAACGCCAGCTGCAGGGCGAGGGCAAGACCCGGCACGATCTCGGCCGCGACGCCTTCCTCGATCGGGTCTGGCAGTGGAAACGCCAGTCGGGCGCGACCATCACCCGGCAGATGCGCCGACTGGGGGCATCGGGCAACTGGTCTTATGCCGACACCGAAGGCGAGCGAGCCGGCTATTTCACGATGGACTCGAGCATGAGCGCTGCGGTGCTCGAGGTCTTCGTTCAGCTCCACGAGCAAGGCCTGATCTATCGGGGCAAGCGGCTGGTCAATTGGGACCCGGTCCTCATGACCGCCGTGTCCGACCTCGAGGTCGACAGTGAGGAAGAGTCCGGCCATCTATGGGAAATCCGCTACCGGCTCGCCGACGGCAGCGGTTCGGTCGTGGTCGCCACCACGCGCCCCGAGACCCTGCTGGGGGATACCGCGGTTGCCGTTCATCCGCAGGATGAACGTTATCGTTCGTTGATCGGCAAGCGCCTTCTCTTGCCGCTCACCGACCGTGAGATCCCGGTGATCGCTGACGAGTACGTTGACCCGGCGTTTGGCACGGGCTGCGTGAAAATCACCCCAGCCCACGACTTCAATGACTGGAAGGTCGGCGAACGACATGGGCTCGAGGCCATCTCGATCTTCACGCTCGATGCAAAGGTCAATGAGTGCGCGCCGCAGGCCTACCGTGGCCTGGACCGTTTCGAGGCCCGTCGCAGGGTGCTCGAAGACCTGCGCGCCACCGATGCCCTGGTCAGCGAAAAGGCGCACAGGCTGATGGTGCCTCGGTCGGCTCGCACTCAGGTCATCGTTGAGCCAATGCTCACCGACCAGTGGTTCGTCGCCATGAGCCGCCGCGACCACGCCAACACGTTCTATCCGGGCCGATCGATTGCCGAGGTCTGCCTGGACGTGGTGGGCGATGGCAGCATCCGCTTCTTTCCCGAACACTGGACCAGCACCTACAACCACTGGCTCGAGAACATCCAGGATTGGTGCATCTCACGGCAATTATGGTGGGGCCACCAGATCCCTGCCTGGTACAAAGCCGACGGGCAGGGGCGAGCCATCGCTGACGGCAGCGTCTACGTCGCGCGCAGCGAAGTTGAAGCCCTGGCAAAGGCAAGGGCCAGCGGCTGGGCCGGTCCGCTGGTGCGCGACCCGGATGTGCTCGACAC
>CAZAVT010000110.1:0-1974 GCA_964488395.1 uncultured Burkholderiaceae bacterium
GGTTGGTCGGTAGCCCCAGTGCAGCGGGCTTGCCCACCCTGGTTATTTGGCGAGCGCTTGCCGACACGCGGCTGCTCACCGGCAGCGGCAATGTCCCGGTGGTTGGTTCGACCTCGGCGGCCCTTGACCTCTCGCGAGTGAACACCACCTCGACCGATTCGGCGAGCCGCGTCGTTCAGATTTCCGCTGACACGACCCTCTCGGGCGGGACGAATCTCGGTCGTTTCTCGCTCGAGGTCGCGGCCGGCCGCACACTCATACTGTCAGCCGACGTCGCAGACGGGCGGGTGGCGTCAGGTGCCGGTACCGTTGCAGTCACCGGCATCGAAGATGCTGCCTACGACTTCAGTCAGCTGGCAACGAACGGCGTGACCGGCACCCTGCTGGCATCGTCTGGCACAACGCTGCGGCTGAGCAACGACACGAAGCTTGGCAAGATGGCTCTCACGGTGCCGGCTAACGTCACGCTGGTGCTTTCAGCGCTCAATGCCACCTTGATCAAGAGTGCTGGCGGCGCTGTTTCCGGGGTTGGGGCCACCACGCAGATCAGTGATCTGGCCGGTACGGTCGTCGTGTCCGGTCTATCGACTCCGGTTGATCTCAGTGCGATCAGCACGACCACGGTTCGTGCGAGCCTGTCCAGCACCGTGTCCTCGCTCGAGGGTGCGCAGCTTGGTACGGCGCAGTTCGCGATCCCGACGGGACGCACTGTGGTCGTCAATGGCTCGCAGTTGGGCGCGCCGACGATCACCGGCACGGGAACCTTGCGTGTCACTGGCAATTTCGATGGAGCGACGGGTGCGAGTGCCCTCGCAAAAGTCAGCGCGGCGACGATCGACCTGACTCGCTCGACAATCACTGGTTCGACCCTCGCGCTGCCGGGTTCGGGTTCGGCAAACGCGATCCCGACCATCCTGCTGGCGCCCAGTCAGGTCAACGGGCGGGTGGTGGCGGGTGACAGCGGTTATAACAACATCACCATCGATGTCAGCGGCCTCACCTTCGGTGCGCCGGATGCTCGTGGCCGTGCCGTGGCGGATCTCAAGCTGCAGATCTACGGCGATCAGGACAACAGCAACAACCTGCTGGTTGGTCAAGACGACGTGATTCGAGTGAGCTTCGCCGGTGCGGTGTTGCCCGCAGATGCGACCACGGCGGTCATCCGGTTGACAGCCGATTCGGTGATCCACCTCGGGGGCGGCACGAACACCCTCGAATCGAACAGTGGCACGCTCGATATCAGCCAGTTGTCCGCCGCCAGTATTAGCGGATTCAAGCGGGTGATGATCAATTCGGCCATGTCGATCTCGGTCAGCCAGTTCTATGGCCTCATCAACGAGGGCAGCCTCAAGGAGGTGCTTGGTGACGGTACGATCGAGGTGCTGGGTGACGTGGCAACCGGTCAGTTCTCGAGCACTCCGGATGTGGTCGACCTGCGTGCGATCGATCTCTTCCAGCCGGGCGGCATTAATAAACCGGTGATTGACTTTATCGATACGCGCACTGCTGCTGCCGTCACGGCACAGGACTTTGGAGCGGTTGAAAACAATCCTGCGCAGCGTCCCGCCAACGTGGTGGTCTTGCCGCGGTTGGTCCTCGGATCTCCGCCTCCCGTACGCATCCTGTTCCAGGATGGCCCGGCCGAGCTCTTCGCGGATGCCACCGTGCCGATCGCACCGGGAGCCCAGATCACCGTCTACAACCTGAAGCAGTTGCAGCAGCTCGCCGCCAACCCGACCCGATTCAATTTGGCGAGTATCACGCTGTTCCGTAATGTCGATCTCCCGCAAGACCTTGACCTGACGACGACTGGCGGCTTCAGTCCCTCGCTGGTGCTGAATACTGCTGGCTATGCCTTGACCGTTGCCTCGGGCAAGGTGTTGCGACTCACTTCGGTACAGGCCAATGGCACGACCCTCGGTGGCGCTGGTCGGATCGAGAATACGCATAACGATTTTTTCGCCGTTGACACAA
>CAZAVT010000110.1:1984-9474 GCA_964488395.1 uncultured Burkholderiaceae bacterium
ATCGACGCGACGGGCACGATCAGCAGCCTCCCCGATCTCAGCCGGGTCGCCAATGCCGGTGGCGGTACTGCCCTCCTGTTCCGGGGTTCAGCCAACATCGCTTCCACCAGCCAGTCCCTCGGCGATCTCGAGCTGAGCGTCGCGCCCGGTGCGACGCTGACCATGAACAGCTCCCAGGCGGATGGCCGCAGGGTGGTCGGTTCCGGCAATCTCACGATCCAGGGCGTGGGCTCGGGTTCCTCGGTAGCGACGGTCGATTTCTCGGGCATCGCCTCGACGATCAACGCCACTGCCGTCATCGATCGGTCCACCGGCGCCAAGGAGATCCGCTTCTCCTCAGGGAGCAAGCTGGGAGAGGTGGATCTGCAGTTGGTTGGTGGTGCGAAGCTCGCACTGACCGCGGCTCAGGCCGCAGCGCGGGACATCACCGGCAGCGGCGAAGCGATGTTGACGCAGTTGGGGGCCTTGCCGGTCGACCTGTCCGGTCTGCGGGTACCAGCGACAGCGGCAATCACGACAGATGTCAGCTTCGCCGCATCCACCAAGCTTCCCGATAGCCTTAGCCTCACCATCGCCGACGGCTACACCCTGTCGCTGTCCGCTAGCCAGGCGACCACTAGCACGGGCGCGGGTCGTTCGATCAGCGATGGGACGGGGTCTGCGTCGGTCACCATCCTCGATTTGGGCGCTCAGGCCGTGCGCCTCGACAGCATCCAGGTGGATGGCGTCAAGCGGGCGGTTGTGCCGCAAACGGCGACGCTCAATGCCAGCGCCAATTTGGGCGGCTTCGGTCTGCAGGTCAGCCAGGGCGCAACCCTCTTGCTGCCAGCCTCGGCGAGCAAGCTGGGGGCCGGTGGCGCGCGGTCGATTAGCGGTGCCGGATTCGTCCAATTCAGCAATTTGACAGGTGGTCTTGACTTGTCGGCCACGACGACCGGACTCGCTGTGAACGCACCGCAGGATCTGTCGAGCGTCAACCTCTACAGCCTGCCCATTCGTGTCGATGGCCAGGGGGCGCTCACCTTGACCGCGGCTCAGGCCAGTGGGCGGACGATCACTGGCTCGGGTGGATTGACGATCAACGATTTGGCCAGCAAGGGTAATGCGGACTTCAGCCGGATCAGCGGCGTCGACGCTCGCGCTGCACTGGTTGCTACACCGACCCAGTCATCACTCGACTTCATTGGCCAGTTGGGTTCAGTCAAGCTCGATATCGGAGAGCGTTTCCTCGTCGAAACCAATGCTCGAAACGTCGATGGCGGCCGGATCAGCGGCGATGGGCGATTGATCGTGATTACGGGTCAGGTCTCCGACGGTCAGGGTGGGGTCCTGTCGGCGGTCGACGCGATCCGTCGCGGCACGCGGGGCGCGCTGGCCGGGACCTTCGATCTTGATCCGGTCGATGTCACGGTCGCGGTCGATGCCAAGGTCGACCAGGGCGTACGAGTCCAGGGTTCGTCGGACATCACCCGCATCGCTGCACAGGTTCAGCCCACCCAGTCACTGGCCTTGACCCCTGAAACCGAGATGGTGACGATCACGCTGACGGCCGACCAGTTGTACACCCGGCCTGTGGACGATCTGACCATTGATGCCGCCCCCTTGAAGACGCTGGCGGCAGGGTCGATCGAGCTCGGTTTCGTCGACGGCTCGCAACGGATCCGGGTCGGTAACCCGGACCCGAACAGGCCTGCTGAGACCTTGTCGTTCACGTCGCCCCTGATTCTCAATTCGCCGGCCCAGGGTGGCAGCATCGGCATCTACGCTGCAGTCACGGGCACCGAGCTGAAGATCTACGGCTCGCACGCGACGACAGAGCTGCGTAGCGATGTCACCATGAGTGGCAGCGACCTCATCGATGATTCCATTGAGGTCTACGGTCCCCGCTCCATCACCTCCGGAACGGGCGCTGTGCCGGGCGATATCCTGGTCACGGGCTTCATCGAGGCGAGCACCACGGGTACCGACTCGCTCGCCCTCGTTTCGAACGGTGGGGATGTGACCGTCGGGGGCTCCGTCAACCTCGATGCGATGACCATCGACCTGCGCCGCGCGGGCAGCGCCGTGGCGAGCACCCTGGTCCTCCAAAGCGACATCACGATCAGCGGCGGCACCTTGACGATCCTGGTCGACGGTGGCGATCTCATCGAAATGCGCGGCAAGCTCAGCCTGCTGGGTGGCGCCCAGTTGCGGATCCAGGGTACTGGCGCCGGTAACGAACTCCGCCTCACGGGCGGGTTCGATGTGCAAAGCCCCGAGCTCAATTTGGCGAACGAGGTCGGTATCAGCGGCATCGACAAAGTGGTCTTCGGCCGGGTTGTGGCGAGCGTTGCGCAGCCTGCCGACAACATCGCCTTCACCGGGGTCGATACGCTCAACATGGCCTTCGACACGCAGGTCCGTCCGCAGATGCTCGTGGTGTCAGATGCAGCGCTGGCGACTGACCGGCTCACGATTGCCCAGGAATTGCCGGCGGTCGGTTCGCCCGCGGGCACGGCCGATGCCTTCTCGCTCCGCGGCGTCGACTTGAAGGTCCAGACCGCCGGCTTGGTCGAGGTCAAGGGCCGCATGGATCTACTCGGCGGCGCGACACTCTCGATCGAGGCCAATCGCGCGGGCTCGAGTCCGGCGGGTGTCGCCAATCGCGTCACGTTTGCAAGCGGTCTGGCAACCGATGCCGCCGGCGAGACCCAACGGGCGGTGATCAAGGGCTTTGCTGACCTGAGCTTCGGCCGGTTGGAGACGGCAAGTACCAATGTACAGGCTGCGATCAAGCTTGCGGGCGTCCAGGAAGCGCGGCTCGCGATCTCCGCGGCGGGTGGCCCAGCCCTTTCGGTGGATGCCCTGGCGGGTCAGACCCTGACGATCTCGAAGGTCGCGGGCTCGGCTGTCACGCTCGAGAACACCCGGCTACAGGTCTCGGGCAGTACCGTGCAGGTGAACGACGACCTGCGTCTGCGCACCCTCGACGCGCGCGACGATGCGGCGGGCAGTCTTGTGCTGCGGGGCAATGGCGACCGAACCGTGACGCTCACGGAGAACCGTTCGACCTCGCCCACCCAGCCTGACGCGGCCCTGTTGCTTCGGGCGACCAGCAAGCTCGAGGTTCAGGAGACGCTCACGCTGAAGGGTAGCGGGGGCGGTGATGCCATCATCCGGCCTGCGAGCGGGTCCAGAGTGATGGTGATCGGTAGCGGGCTCTTCAATACCACCGGTTCCTTGCATGTGGACATGAAGGACGGCTTTGCCGACACCGTGCTCGATTTCGGTCGTCTGATTCTCGGCAGTGCCAGCCAGACCGCGGATATCTTGATCGGCGAGCGTACGACGGCGACCCGTACCGGACTTGTGTTTGCCGACCCGGTCGAAGTCCGCGTGGCGACTGCGCCGAGCCCGGTCAAGGTCGTGACGCAAGGCCGCATCTTCGGTGAGTCGCTGACCGTGGCGGCCGGGGGGCTGTTCCAGTCCTCGGGCTCGACGCTCGACTTTAGCGAGAATGTCCGCTTCGACAGTGCGGTCCAGATTGTGGGCAACACCGTCATCGAGTCGAAGACGATCGACTTCAATGCGCTTGTAACGGGTGCCAGCGCGCCCCTGCCTGACGCTGCGGCCGGACAACCCGTCGGCATCGATCGGTCTCGGTTCGGGTCCGGTCGGTAGCTACGTTCTCGATACGGGCTCGCTGCAGGCGCTCTACGGAACGGATCCCCAGGCGCAGAAGCGGTCGGGCCAGCGCTTCGACCTCGTGATCGGTCATGCCACGCAGGCGAAAGGTTCTCAGCTGGGTGATGTGTCAGTGAGCGGGGCGCTCGATGTCGAGGGCACCTTGTCGGTCTTTGGTGCCAGCCTCAGCATGGCGAGCGGCAGTAAGCTCGCGGCCAACAGCGTTGACTTGCGTTTTGACGGCAATGTCACGATCGCACAGGTTGCCGCGGACACCAGCGCGACTGTCCAGAGCCTGAACGGCAGGGTGCTTTCGGCGGATACCCGCGTGGTGAACCTGGTCGGTCGCGGTGATGGTGTGCTCGATACCGTGGTGTTCTACGGCCGTGGGTCGAACGTCGCCTCGGCCGACCGCGCGATCCGTGTGGCCGCCGATCAAGCGCGGGTCGAGTTGCCGAGCGGCCGCGTCGATGCGGTCCGCCTGGCCGATGGCAGCATGCAGTACCAGGGGGTGGATAGCCGTGGGATCTACCGTCAGCTGGTGATCGTCGACGGTCAGGGCCGGACAAGCACCGCGCTGGAAGACAAGGCCGGTGACGACTGGCGCCTGCAGCGCACTGGTGTGAGCGCGGCGACCGAGCGCAAGCTCGTCTACTCGGCGAGTACGATCAGCAAGAGCCTTGCAGCGGCCGAGGACATCACGCCGAAGTCGCTCAACACCAGCACGATGGCGTATCTCTCGTCGGCGGGTAGCGCCTATGAGCGGGTCAGCGTAGGCTCGGGCTACAGTCGGGTTGCGGACGAGCGCAGTCCGCTGGATACCTTGTTCGATCCCTTGGAAGCCGACCAGCTGTCTGGCAATCCGGGCCTGCTGGAGCACGCCTGGCTGCTTGGCAGCAGCAGCTATCTGCCCGATGCCCTGGGCCTGGATTCAGTGGGCGGAGCGGCCTACGAGACTTGGAGTGAAGATGAACTTGAGATCTGATCAGGGCAGCTCGCGCCCCTTGGTAGTTCGCAGGCGGCCCAGCGGGGTCAGTGACGGGCGGGGCGCTACCCGCTGGCTCGCTGGGGGCAGCTTGCTGCTGGCGGTACTCGCGGGCTGCGGCGGTGGCGGCGGGGCAGCCCCAGATCCCCATCTGGTGCAGATCGATGCGGTGTCGACTGGGGTGGTTCCCGTCAATGCGGCCAGCTTATACGGCGGAGCGGCCCGGATCGAGCTACGGCGCGCAGGCAGCACTTCCGCGGTGGATGCGCGCGACGTCATTTTCTCGGGCACCCAGGACATCAGTTTCACCAAGCCCAGCGAGGCGCCGGCCGGCACCGAGCTCACCGTGGCAGTGGTGCGACACCCTCTCAATCAGCTCTGCACGGCCACGCCCTCGGCGGCCATCCGGGCAGGCGGCTCCCGGGTGCAGGTCACGCTGTCCTGCGTGTCGACCTGGCTGAACGACACCGGGAGTCTGACTTGCGGCTCGCCCGACAGTTGCGCCGCGCAGGACGTTTCAATGGGGCGCGATGCCGAGCGGTCTCGGCTGACCCGTGTCTCCGGTAGCTCGATCGCGGGCGGCTTCGATTACACCAGGATCTGCAACAACGGTGAGCTGGCAGGGAAAAGCCTGGACTGCATCGGCAATCCCGTGAAGGGTGTCGGTCCCACGCAATGGGGCTGCACCCGCGACAACGTCACCGGGCTGATCTGGCGGATCCTCGATGAGCCGATTGCGCCTGTGAGCTACGATCAGAGACCGAATGCGCCGGGTCTTACCTGTGGCATCGGCGGCTGGCGCTTGCCGACCGCTCACGAGCTCGCCTCCCTGATCAACAGCGGTGGAACGGCTGCCGGGGCGACCGCGCAGGTGGCCGCCATGACGAGCTACCTGCCGATGTTGGACTGGGTCGCCCGAAACAGCGGCGGGCAAGGACCGGAGGCGTTCTGGACCTCGACCCAAGTCCCCGGCAGTCTCAACCGGCAGTTCGTCTCCTTCTCGGGAACAGGCGCTGTCGGGTTGGGGAGTGATAATCAGCTTTTGCGCGTCGTGTGGGTTTCAGACGGTCGGATCGCCGATCGCCGTGACCTCGCGCCCTGGCCGTCTCCGCGCTACACCACAGAGGTCTCGGGGCAGGTGGTGCGCGATCAGCACACCAGCCTCAGTTGGTCCGTCTGCAGCCTGGGCCGCCAGTTGTCCGGTGCCACCTGCGTTGCGACGAGTGGTGCTCAGCAAACGTTCACCTGGGACGACGCGGTCAAAGAAGTGGCTCTCCGCAACCAAGCGAAGTGGGCCGGCTACAGCGACTGGCGTTTGCCCAACCGCGCCGAGTTGGCGAGCTTGATCGATTACGGGTCGACCGATGGGGTGTTGATTGCGAGCGCGGTACCTTCGGCACTGCGTTCGGATGCGCGTACCAGCACCGGTGCGAATGGTGGCGATAGCTACTGGTCCTCGACCTGGGTGCCGCAGCCCAACTCTGACAAGCAGGATGCCTGCGAGCCTGATCCGTTGCCTTCCGCCTACCAGGTTCATTTCGGCGAAGGAACCGTGGCACCGGCGTTCGTTGGCCAAACCTGTCAGACTGTATCGGGCAGCGTCGTGCTCGATCCGGCGAGCGCTTTACGTCTGCGCGTGCGCCTCGTCCGCGATACCCGCTGAACCTCCCGTTTCAAAGGCTTCTCCCCCGATGTTTTCCAATCTGGTTCCCGTGACTCGCGAGCGCCACGCAGCGACCCGAGTCCTGCCGATCGAGCGCTTCG
Source organism: uncultured Burkholderiaceae bacterium (assembly GCA_964488395.1). Classification (GTDB taxonomy): domain Bacteria; phylum Pseudomonadota; class Gammaproteobacteria; order Burkholderiales; family Burkholderiaceae_E; genus SYIM01. Next base: position 8,397 of record CAZAVT010000110.1, read on the forward strand.
ACTTCGCTCGGCGTTTCCATGTGGCCTCGCTGATGATGCACGAGTTCATCCGCGCGACGGCCTTCTATCCGATCGTCTTCATCGATGACCGCAATCAGGGCGTCTTCAAACCAGTCGCCCTGCTGGGCCTCGAGGCTGACGAAAACCTCTGCGTCGATGCGCAAGCGGGTGGTTGGCTGCCGGGCGCTTACATTCCCGCCATCGTTCGACGCTACCCCTTTGCGCTCGCGAGCACGGCCACCCAGGGCGAGTTTGCCGTTTGCATCGACGAAGATTCAGGCTTGCTCTCACAAGACGATGGCCTTCGCCTTTTCGATGAACAGGGCACCGCCACCGAGACGCTGGACAACGTCAAGCGCTTTCTCGGCGAGTTGCAGCAGATGGACGCCATCACCAGTGACTTTTGTGCCTGGCTCGCCCGGCACAATCTGCTCAAACCCCTGAATCTGAGGGTTCGAGTGGGTGAGGAGACCCGCGACATCGCAGGCAGCTACGTGATCAACGAGGAGCGTCTCGAGGCCCTGTCGGACACCAGCTTTCTCGAATTGCGTCGTCTTCGTTATCTCGCGCCGATTCACGCTCAACTCACCTCGCTCGCGCAGATCGACCGCCTGGTCCGAGTCAAGGAGGCTCGACTTGGCGCGCCCCAGCCCAGCCCTGGGGTTCGTGCGCGTTCTGGCGGCCGTAAGGCTGGTACCGGCAAGACCCGGGCGCCTCGCAGCAAGTCTTGAGACGCCCCTCAGCGCAGGGGCTGGGTAGGGGCCGCTGGCCCTCTGCGTCGTTTCGCCACTCTGACGCCACTTTTGACCCTCAGGAAATCCGCGGATTACAATAGCGGGTTTGGTCTTGGGGGCTGGCCCTCCGCCGGCGGCCTCCCTGGTCAAAGGGGGCGGCTGGGTTGGGTGAAGCGATGGGCAGCAGCTCGGGGTGCGACCCGGGTCGAAAGGCGTGATCGGCGTGCGAAAGCCAGTCATCGTGGGCAACTGGAAGATGAACGGCACCGCCACGCGTTGCCAGATGCTCGTTCGCGGCCTGGTGGACGGTCTGACGCGCGATGCGTCTCTGGCGCGCGAGTTGA
>CAZAVT010000110.1:9484-10212 GCA_964488395.1 uncultured Burkholderiaceae bacterium
ATGGTTTGCCCGCCGTTTCCCTACCTCGCGATGGCGAGCCAGGCAATTGCTGGCGCGCCGATCGGGCTCGCGGCCCAGAATGTCTCCGCCCATCCCGACGGAGCGCATACCGGAGAGGTCTCTGCCGCGATGCTGCGAGATATGGGTTGTCAGTTCTCGCTGGTGGGGCATTCGGAGCGGCGTAGCATGCACGGCGAGAGCGATGAGGTTGTCGCCGGCAAGGCTGCCGCGGCACTGAACGCTGGGTTGGGGGTCATCGTCTGCGTCGGTGAGCGTCTCGAGGAGCGCGAACAGGGTGTGACCGAGCGGGTGATCGAGCGTCAGCTCGCAGCGGTACTGCCGCAACTGGCCGGGATCGAAAGCCAGCGGTGGATGATCGCTTACGAGCCGGTCTGGGCCATCGGCACGGGAAAGACGGCGACCCCGGCACAGGCCGACGAGATCCATCGGCGGATTCGCCGGGCGATCGCCTCGGCAGGGTTGCCAGCCAGTGAGATCCGAATTCTTTATGGCGGTAGCGTCAAGGCCTCGAATGCCCGGGCGCTGCTGGCACAGGATGATGTCGACGGTGCGCTGGTAGGAGGCGCATCGCTCGATGCCGATGAATTTCTCGCGATTGGACGGGCGAGTCTGCCTGGCTGATCCGACAAGGTTTCTGACGGAGTAAACGACATGAATTGGTGGGCGACGCTTTTGACGATCGTGCAGGTGGTTGCCGCGCTCGGCGT
>CAZAVT010000111.1:0-10204 GCA_964488395.1 uncultured Burkholderiaceae bacterium
CGCTGTCGATGGCGATCATGACGCAGACGCGGATTGCGGCGCTGCGCTATGGGCTCGCACGTAGCGATCTGGATCTCGCGCAAAAGAGCCTGGATGTGGATGCACGGGTCGCACAGGTGGCAAGGTCGGGCGTGAGCTCGAAGGCGGAGACCGAGCTCGAGCTGGTGCGGGCCAGTGCGCGTGCGGCGGTGTCGAAGTACCAGCGGGCGATCGCGTATGCGAACGCGGCCGCTGCGTTTGCCCGGATCCAGCATTCGCTGGGGCAGGACTTCGATTTTGGTGACCTCGAGAAGGCGAGTGTCGGGCAGCTTGCCGAGCGTGTCGGTACGAGCCTGGCCCAGGCTGAGAAGCAGCTGCCGACGGCCTTGATCGCCAAGGCCGGAGAGCGGCCTAAGGTGCGACTGTTTCTGAGCGAGGGTGAGTCCAGCAAGGCCCTGCTGCCTGGGGTGATGCAGGCGCTGACCCGTGGCGGCTTCGAGGTCGTCGAGGCGGACGGACCGGATGTGCTGAAGCTCCAGGTCGGCCTTAGCCTGAGTGATGCTCAGGCAGGGCTTCGGCGCGGCGAGGTGCAGTTGAGCGAGGTTGGCAAGGCGAGCTCGATGTACCGGGCGACCCTTCCCGCCAACCCGCAGTCTGGTACGCTGGCCGCTGTCGGCGAGGCGGCGATCATCGCTAACGTCGGCAACCTGCGCGAGTGGGTCGCAGCGAACAATCCTTGACGTGTAGGACAGGCTGAGGCGTGGCGCGCGCTCGGCTGTTGAAGCACCTGCGATGTTGAGATTGATCGCCGACCGACTGGATCAAAGGGCAAGCGTTCGCTTTGGCGGGATGGCGATCGTCCGTTTCGGGCTCGCCTGGGCGCTGTGGAGCGCGGTCGGGCCGGCCTGGGGACAGGCCCAGCCCGCCAGCCCGGCCTCTGGGGCCGTGCCGCCTGCAGGCCGCACGCCGCTCGTCAATGCCACGTTGCCGCCGCCTGAGCAGCGCATCCTGGTGCAGGCGTGGGCCGAGACCGAGACCGTGATCTCCAGCCCGATGGTGGGCCTGATTCTGCAGATCCCCACGAGAGCGGGCACTCGCTTCGAGAAGGGCGAGCTGCTGATTCGCTATGAGTGCACGGAGAACGAGGCCCGGGCCCAGATCGCTCAGGCCGAGCTGACGGCGGCGGCCGAGGCGCTCGCCGCCAAGATTCGCCTGCAGTCGATGAACGCCGCCTCGGAGATCGAGGTGACCACCGCCGCGGCCCAGGTCGGCAAGGCTGAGGCGCAGCTGACGCTTTCCCAGCACCAGGCTCGCCAGTGCCGCATTCACGCGCCTTTTGAAGGGTTTGTGGTGCGGGTGATGGGTAAGCCCCATCAGACCGCGACCGTCGGCCAGCCGATGCTCGAGATCATCACGGCGGGCACGCCGCGCCTGCGGGTGAGCGCCGACTCGCGCTTGTTCTCGCGGATCCGCGTGGGTAGCAATCTGCTCGTCACGATTGACGAGACGGGCCGCAGTTATGCCGCGCAGGTGAGCCTGGTCAATGCCCGCATCGATCCGGTGAACCAGAGCTTCGAGATGGAGGCTCGTATTCTGGGGCAGTCGGCCGGACTGCTGCCCGGCATGAGTGGCTCGGCGGTGATTGTAGAGACCGAGGCCGAGGCCGCCCAGCGCGCCGGCCATGGGGCGACCGCCGCCGGCACGGTAAGCGCCGTTCCCGCCAGCTCCGGCGGGCGCACAGCCGCCGTGGCGCCCGCCGGCTCGGCCGCTGCAGGGCCAGGTGCCACGCCCCCGTCCGCCGGGAACCGACGTTGAACGCACCGGGCACACCTGCGGCGCTGAGCCCCTGGTCGATCCTTGCCTCGCTGGCGGCCAAGGCGCGCTCGGCTGATTCTATCCAGGCGCTGTGCTTTGGCATCGTCAACGACAGCTTCGCGCTGCTGCCGTATCGCAGTGCGCTGCTCCTGGCCGTCAGCGGCAGCCGGGTTCGGCTGATCCATGCCTCGGGGCTGAGCTCGGTCGACCGCAAGTCGCCCTACAGCTCCTGGGTCGAGGAGGTGGTGGGCGAGTTGCTGCCGCGGCTCGCCGAGCGCAGCCGCTTCAAGGTGGAGGACCTGCCAGCGTCCATGCAGGAGGCCTGGCGCGAGTACTGGCCGCAGACCGCACACCTGCACCGGCTGTGCGCGCACGACGGCAGCGTGACCGGGGTGGTGATCTACCTCTCCGAGGTCGAGTGGCCGGCGGTGGCCGACACGATGCTCGCGACCCTGCATCAGGTGCAGGGGGCGGCGCTCGAGAACCTGCGGCTGCGCAGCCGCCGCTGGCGCCGACTGCTGCGCGGTTCGGACGGCCGGATCACGACCGGGGTCAAGGTGGCGGCGGTGCTTGTGATCGCGACGGTCGCGGCGCTGTTCATCCCGATCCGGCAGTTCGTGATCGCGCCGGCGGAGATCATCTCGCTGGATTCGATTGCGGTGACCTCGCCGGTGGAGGGGATCATCGCTGCGCTTGCGGTGCGGCCCAACGAGGCGGTCAAGCAGGGCGAGGTGCTGGTGCGGCTCGATGACACGGCGCTGCGCAACCGGCTGGAGTCGGCGCGGCAGGCGCTGGAGGTGGCGCGGGCGGAGTTTCTGGCGGGCGCGCACCGCTCGATGCTCGCGGGCGAGCGCGGCACCGAGGTGGGGGTGCTGCGCGGGCGCATTCAGGAGCGGCTCGCGGAGGTGGCGTTTCTGCAGGAGCAGCTGGGGCTTTTGGAGCTACGCGCGCCGCGCGATGGCATCGCAGTCTACGGTCAGGTGAACGATCTGATTGGCAAGCCGGTGAGCCCGGGGCAGAAGGTCATGGAGCTGGCGGATCCGAGCCGGATCGGCGCACAGGTCTGGGTGCCGGTGGCCGATGCGATCAACCTGAAAGAGGGCGAGCGCTTCAACCTGATGTTGTATGCCGATCCGCTGACGCCGCGCGCGGCCGCCATCGAGCAGGCGAGCTACCAGGCGGTGAAGTCGCCCGACGGGATCGCGGCCTACCGCGTGAGGGCAAGGCTCGAAGCGCAGGACGCTTCGCGGCTGGGGCTGCGGGGCAACGCCAAGATCGACGGCGAGCCCGTGGCGCTGGGGTATTTTCTGTTTCGCCGGCCGATCGTCGTGATCCGGCAGTGGCTGGGCCTCTGAGGGGATGAGCGCGACGGCCGCCCACCCAGTCGGCCCCGGCAGCGCCGTCGGGGCCGACCCCCGGCTCACGCTGCCAGCGCTGCGTGAGGACCTGGGCCTGCACCCGGGTCCCACGCTCAAGACCGGCGCGCCGAGCTGGATGATCGAGGATCCGCTGCGCGGGCGCTTCTACCGCATCGGCTGGCTGGAGTTCGAACTGCTGTCGCGCTGGAGCGCCGGCGGTGACGCCCGAGCACTCGCCGCACGGGTCGCCCGCGAGACGCTGCTGGCTCCCACGATTGAAGAGGTCCTCGCGGTCAAGCAGTTCCTGCTCGCCCATGAATTGCTGGTCGATCCCGAGCGCGTGCAGGCCGCTGCCCGTGGTCGCGTCAGCCAGCCAGGTCTGGCCACCCGGGTGCTGCACCACTACCTGATGTTTCGCGTGCCGCTCGTCAACCCCGATCGCTTCCTCGCAGCCACGCTGCCCTGGGTCTGGCCGCTGATCGGGTCGACCGCCTTCCGCCTCTCGGTGCTGGCGGGCCTGCTGGGCCTTGCGCTCGCGATGCTGCAGTGGGACAGCTATGTCAGCACCTTCGTCGACACGCTGTCACTCGAGGGGCTCGCGAGCTATGCGGTCGCGCTGGTGTTCGCGAAGGTGATCCACGAGTTCGGCCATGCCTACACCGCGCGTCGCCTCGGGCTGCGAGTGCCGCGGATGGGGGTGGCGATCGTGCTGCTCTTTCCGATGCTCTATACCGACACGGGTGAGACCTGGCGGCTCACGCGCCAGCGCGACCGTTTTGCGATCGCAGCCGCTGGCATGCGGATCGAGATCATCCTCGCGGCCTGGTGCACGCTCGCTTGGAGCTTCCTGCCCGAGGGGCCACTGCGCAGCGCCTGCTTTTTTCTGGCCACCACCAGCTGGGTGATCACGCTCGTGATCAACGCAAGCCCATTCCTGCGCTTTGACGGCTACTACATGATGTCGGATGCCACCGGCATCCCGAACCTGCACGACGAGGCCGGCAAGGTGCTGAGGCACTGGCTGCGTCGGGTGCTGCTGGGCATCGACGATCCGGCGCCGCTGATCGAGGGCGAGCCTGCGCCGCGCTGGCTGCTCGCGTTCGGGGCGACGACGGCGATCTACCGCTTCTTCCTGTTTCTCGGCATCGCCTTGGCGGTCTACCACTTCTTCTTCAAGCTGCTGGGGATCTTCCTGTTCGCGGTCGAGATCTGGTGGTTCATCCTGAGACCGGTGTGGCGTGAGATCGTCCAGTGGTGGCGCAACCGTGCCCGCATCCGCATTCCGCAGGCGCTGCGCTTTTTAACCCTGATCGGGCTGATCGTAGCGGCCTTGCTGGTGCCCTGGCAGGGTCGCGTCTTTGCCGAGGGCTGGGTGCGGGCCGGGCAGGAGTACGCGATCCACTCACCACGGCCGGCGGTGCTCAGCTACCGTCCCCAGGCCGGTACGATCGAGCCGCAGGCGCTGGTGGCGGTGCTCGAGTCACCGGAGCTGCAGCTCAGAGAGGCGAGGGCGAACGCGCGGATGGAGTCGTTATCGAGCCGACTGTCGGCCGGCGTGACGACCCAATCGGCGCTATCGCCTGGTGGTGCCGGTGGCAGCAATGAGCCGATCACCGAATCGGCGCGCAGCACGCGGGCGCAGCTCGCGCAGCAGCAGGTGGAGGTGCAGGGAGCCGACGTGGAGGCGCTGCAGTTGCAGCTGCGCGCGCCGTTCAAGGGCACGGTGGTCGATGTGGCCTACGATGCGATGGGCGGGGCGATGGTGGCGCGGCAGGAGCTGCTTGCGCGGGTGGTGGACACGAGCCGCTGGATCGCCGAGGTGTTCGTGAGCGAGGACGATGTGCGTCGCCTCAAGGTGGGTGCAGCCGTACAGGTCTGGTTGCAGGGCGTGGCACCGGAGCGGTTGAGCGGACGGATCGAGAGCATCGATACGGTACCCATCGAGCAACTGCCGGCCGAGATGCTGGCCGCGCGCTATGGCGGTCGGCTCGTGACCACCGACGACCCGAATACGCTCAAGCCCCGCCGCAGCCTCTACCGGGTGCGCTGCGCGATCGAGGGCGCCCCCGCCATGCGCCAGGCCAGGCTCGCCTCCTTCGTGATCGACGGCGAGCGCATCAGCCTCGCCGACAGCATCTGGCGTGGCGCCATGACCGCCCTCATGCTTCAGGCAGGGTTTTGAGATCTCTATCACCGATAGCACGCCTGTTTTGAGCGATGATGGTGAGCGTGATGAGACCGACTGTCCCCGTACGGTCTTGATGACCCAGGAGCATCCCAATGAGAGCCCTTTGCACGACTCTACAGGCCGTCTTGGTTGCCAGCGTCGGTTGGATGACGCTCAGCGCTCAGGCGCAAAGCGCCTCGGTCACCCAGCAGTTTCTCGGTGCGCCGGTCCCCAACCCTGTCTTGGCCGTCGAACTCGATGCCGCGACCACGCGCGCGATGCCACAGCAGCCCGCGAGTGCGGTGGGTGGCTTAGGCGCTGCCCGCCAAGGTCCTTCGTATTCGGTCTCGAGCCCTGACGCTTACACGAGTCAGACGGCCCCGCCGATGTTCACCGGCGCGGGGGTCGCCGCTTCGGCGGGAGGGCTGGCGGACACGATTCGCGCCTATGAAGGTCATCGCCTCGGTCGCTGAACTTCGCGCTCGAGCAGGTTAGGCGTCGACCTGTTCGAGGCGTCTGCGCCTTGTATGACGGCTTGGGAGAGGCTGATCCTGTCAGCGCACGTTCAGCGAGTTCGTGCCAGCGTCGGCTTCGCTATCGGCAGTGCTGTGCGCGATCAACTCCGCCAGCGAACGAACGCCTAACTTGCGCATCACTTCGGATTTGTATTGTTTGGCGGTCGGCAGCGAGATCCCCAGTCGCTCGACAATTTCGCGATTGCCAAAGCCTCTCAGTAGCAGGCCATGGACCTGCAATTCGCGGGGCGACAAGGCCGAGCGCGCAGCCTCGAACCGGGCTCGCTGGATCAGTGCTTGCATCTGCTGCCGGTCTTTCTCCAGGGCACCCGCCACTGCGCGAAGCAGCTCTTCTCGACCGAAGGGCTTGAGCAAGAATTCGAAGGCGCCCTGCTTCATGGCGCGAATCGACTGCGGGACGGAGCTCTCGCCGCTCACGTAGATCACCGGCATCAGGCGACCCTGGCGTCGCAGCTCCGCGTGTAGCTCGACGCCCGACAGGCCGGGCATCCGCATGTCCGTGACCAGTACCGCCGGTGCGACCCGCGGGAGTTGCTGAAGGAATAAGGCGGCATCCGGCCAGGCGGTCACCTGGTAGCCGGCAAAGTGCAGCAGGTCGACCATGCTGTCGCGCAAGGGGGGGTCATCGTCAACAACAAAGACGTGACCCTCGGTTGATCGGTTCTGCTTTGTCTGACCCATGGAGGAAGTGTTGCACAGGCGCGCTTCACGGCGAATCCTTCGTTCGCAGGAGTGCGCTTGACGCGCATCAGTCGGGCGCCTACGAAGCGACGACGGCGAGCTTCACCACGAAGGACGCGCCTTGCGGCGACGTTTTGCTAGATTCGTCGGATTGGAGGTTCTCCAGTTCGATGGATCCGTCGTGGCGCTCCACGATGTATCGCGACAGCCAGAGGCCCAGCCCAAGTCCATCGGGTCCGGTGCCGACAAAGAGCTCGAAGAGGCGCTGTTGCATCATTGCGGGGACGCCTGAACCGTTGTCGCGTACCCGCAGGATCGCCCTGCCGTCTTGCACCGAGGTCGTGACCTGGATCCTGCCTTGCGGGGTCTGTGCGTTGTGCAGGGCGTCGAGCGCGTTCGAGATCAGGTTGAGCACCACATGCTCGAGCTCTCCGGCGCCCACTCGAACCCGAACTGGCGCGCTCAACCGAGTCTGCAGTTCGACCGCCTGCTCGCGCGCTCGGCGCTGCATAAGCTCGCACATGGTCTGCACCACCTCGTCGATCGAACGGGACTCGGGCTGGCTCTGGCGTCCTCGAAAAATATCCTGGAGTGTGGCGATGATGGTGGCGGCGCGCTTGTTCTCCGAAGCGATCCGCGCCAGGAGTGGGTCGAGCAGATCACGGCTGACGTCTGCGCGGGCCAATTCGATCGCCTGTTCGACGGTCAGGCGGATGCTTGCGAGCGGTTGATTGAGCTCGTGCGCGATGGAGGCGGAGAGTGCTCCCGCCTGTGCGGCGCGCTGCATGTGCGCGAGCTGCGTGATGAGCTCTTCGCGTTCGAGGACCGTTTGTCGGGCCGCTCGTTCGCGCTCGCGAGCGAGCGATTCCTCGGTCTCTGCCCTGACTCGGTCGTCGACTTCACGGATCAGTGCAGCGCGACTCTTTTCGATCACGAAGCCCCAGTAACCGAAGCTATAGACCACGACCGACAGGTAGTTGGCGATGAAGCTGAGGTTACCGATCGGGGAATAGCTCAGCAGACTCGGGGAATCGCCTCGTGCCACAAAGGCATGGATGCGCAGCAGGTTGGTGATGAGCACCACGACGAATCCGACAAAGACGAAGAGCAGCGCCCGGCTCCGGTACCGGCGCCTGACCGCGTTGAGCAGGATGAGGCAGCCGATGTCGAGGACGCTGACGATCACCAGTTGTGCGATGCGCATGACCTCGAAGCCTGCGAACGCGTCGATGGCGATCAAGCTCCCCATGTTGATCATCGTGAGCCCGACAATCCAGACCCAGGGGGTCGGTCCCGCCTGTAGCTCGCGACGCAGCGACTCGGCGAGCAACATCAGCATCAAGGGGACCAGCGCGAGCCCCAGCATCAGAACCACGGTTTCCGGAACGAGCAATTGCAGGATGAACAGTGACGCGGTCCCCGCGTAGCAGGCGGTCCCGGCGAACCAGAATCGGGCCGCAACGTCGCGTTTGTCCCGGAGCAGCACCCAGGCGATTGCCGGCATCAGCCAGAACTGCAGCAGGCCGATAGTCAGCAGCAGGAATAGAGCGGGTTGGTCGTTCATCTCGAGGGCTCCCTGGCCACGACTGTAGCAGTCTGGGCGCTGGCTCGAAACTCTGCTCGGGCAGCCAGGCCCGGTGGCGAGGCATCCCCGAGTTGGTTCGGACAGTGCGACAATCCGGCTAGTGCGACAATTCAGGCCACAAGCCAGACTTTCAACGACGCCTCATGATCCGACAGGAAGAGTCCTTTAATGTGCTGGGCGGCCCGCTCGAGGCGTGCTCCTATGATCCGCTGACGGGGTTCATGCGTACCGGCTGCTGCGAGACTGGGCCAGACGATCTCGGCAGTCACACGGTCTGCGCCCGGATGACCGAGGCCTTTCTGGAGTTTTCCGTGTCGCGGGGCAATGACCTGGTCACGCCGCAGCCTCAGTGGCGCTTTCGCGGGCTGAAACCCGGGGACCGCTGGTGCGTTTGCGCGAGCCGCTGGCTCGAAGCCTGCATGGCAGGCGTGGCTCCGCCGGTCGTGCTCGAGGCCACGCACCGCGCGGCTCTGCGGATCGTCCCCTTGGAGTTGCTCCAGCGTCATGCCTGGCAGCGCAATGCCTCGGGTTCGGGCGATACGCCATGACAACGGCGATCCGGCTGGCGATCGTTCCTGTGACGCCGTTCGAGCAGAATTGTTCGATCCTCGTCTGTGCTCGCAGCGGGCAAGCGGTGGCGATCGATCCTGGGGGCGATCTTGACGAGATCGATGCAGCGATCACTCGCTCGGGCGGGCGCCTTCAGAAAGTGCTGCTCACGCACGGGCACATCGACCACTGCGGACAGGCAGGCGAATACGCCCAGCGGCACGGCGTCCCGATCGAGGGGCCGCAGCGCGAGGACCAGTTCTGGATCGGACAGTTGCCGGAACAGGGCCGGCGATTTGGATTCCCTCGCCTTGAGCCCTTCGAACCGAATCGCTGGCTCGAGCAGGGTGATAGCGTCGAGTTCGGCGAGCAGCACCTCGCCGTTCATCACTGTCCAGGCCATACACCGGGCCATGTGATTTTCTTCCACGCTGAGAGTCGGCTCGCGATCGTGGGTGACGTGTTATTCCAAGGGTCGATCGGGCGCACCGATTTCCCACGGGGCGACTACGACACCCTGATCCAATCGATCACTCAGCGGCTCTGGCCACTCGGTCATGACGTCGCCTTCGTTCCCGGTCATGGGCCGATGTCAACCTTCGGCGATGAGCGCGCGCACAATCCCTTCGTGTCGGACGAGGCACTCGCGAGGCGGTGAGGGGCTAACCCTCACCGACCCTTGGTCGCGGCCCACGAGTCCTTGAGACTCACTGCCCGGTTGAAGACTGGTCGACCCGGCTGGGAGTCTTTCCAGTCGGCGACGAAATAGCCGTGGCGCTCGAATTGAAAGGGTTCGCCCGGGTTTGCCCGGGCGAGCGACGGTTCGACATAGCCGCGGACGACCCGCAGCGAATCGGGGTTGAGCGCCGCCGTGTGGTCACGCCCGCCTGCGTCGGGCTGCGGCTCACGGTAAAGGCGATCGTATAGCCGAACCTCCACCTCAAGGGCCTGGTCGACAGCGACCCAGTGGATATTGCCCTTGACCTTGTATTGGTCCGCGCCCGGGGTGCCGGACTTTGAATCCGGCAGGACCACGGCCTGCACCTCGACCACGCGGCCGTCGGCAGTGTGAGTGCAACCGGTACACTCGATCACGTGCCCGTAACGCAGCCTCACCCGGTTGCCTGGGAACAGCCTGAAAAAGCCTTTCGGTGGCGTTTCGGTGAAGTCTTCGCGCTCGATCCAGAGCTCGCGGCCGAAATGGAACTGTCGCTCCCCCCGCTCCGGTTGCTGCGGATGCACAGGCGCTTTGCAGGGGTCGCGCTCTTCCTCGGGCCAGTTGGTGATGACCAGTTTCAGCGGGTCGAGCACCGCGGTCGCTCGCCCCGCGCGTCCTTCGAGATCGTCCCGTAGCGCCTGTTCGAGGACGCCCATATCGATCCACGAATCCGCCTTGGCAACGCCGATCCGCTCGGCGAACAGATGAATCGATTCGGGCGTGTAGCCGCGCCGCCGCAGCCCGACGATGGTCGGCATCCGGGGGTCGTCCCAGCCAGCGACCCGCCCGCTTGCAACCAGCTCCTGGAGCTTGCGC